>DBFZTP010000072.1:0-13788 GCA_048520025.1 Candidatus Aphodousia sp. | reverse complement strand
GAATTTTCACTCTGTCAAATCCAATTTTCGCTTTTTCTTGAAATTATTCGCTTCTTCATTGAATTTAAACAGAAATATTTTTTCAATAATTTTTACAAGACCAAAGTTTTCAATATTTTTCTCATCGACTAGACTCTAAGAAACTCTTTCGATATTCTTACTCTATCTATTACTCCCTTATTTTTGATGAAGATGATGACCAATCAAACCGCCCATTATCTCCGTACACTTTTTGACTTGGGTAGCATTTCTCGTGCAGCCGATGCATTGGGTATTTCTCAACCTTCGCTGACGCAATACATCCAACGCATCGAAAATGAATGGAAAGTCGAAATTATCGACCGCTCAATTCGCCCTTTCCGACCTACTGAAGAAGGTTTAATGATTTTGAAAACCGAGCAAGCCGTTGCAGAATTGCGCAATAGCTGTCATCAAGCTTTGATTGATTTTGCTCAAGGGGTTCGAGGTCACATTCGCATTGGTGTATCTGAGTATCGCGAAATTTTCTTTTTAACGGATGTTCTGCCCATATTTAAGAAACGCTATCCATTGGTGGAAATTTCTTTGATTGAAGGGACGACCGATCAACTCGAAACGTTTGCACGTGACGGACTCACTGATATCTCCATTACGATCGCTCCGACCTATCTCGACAATTTTCTTGTCGACGAGCTCTTTCTCGAAAAGCATCTCTTGGCCGTCCCCTCCAATAGCCCAATTCTGAAAGGTTTTAAACCTAAAAAGACTGCTGACGGCCTTCCCATATTTCCCTTTGAACGCCTCAACAATCAACCATTCTTGATTGTTAAGAGCGGACAACGCTTGCACGACGTGTTCCTCGAACTATGCAAGACCACCTCGGCAAAGCCTAAGGTTGTCCTTGAAAGTGAATCGCTTGCGGCCTCTTTGGCGTTGGCCAATGCCGGACTCGGAGCGACCATCGTCACAGACTATCTTGCAGAGCGATTCGATAATGCTAATTGTCATCTTCGATATTTTGAGTTGGCGCCTGCCATCGCTCCGCGATCCGTGATTGCCATACGTCGTCGCAGTCGTTATGTGCCTAAAGCAGTCTCAGCCTTAATTGACACTATGAAGGAAGTCGCCGCCAATAGAAAATAGAAAAATCTCCTGCTGAAGCAACGATGGCTTTTCAACAGGAGATTTTTCTCACCAACGATTTCGATTAATCGAAATAATCAACCTTTTCATTGATTCGATCCACAATCGGTTGTTTTCTTTCCGCAAAGGTCTTCTTGTTCTTGTCAAACAAGTTGCCTTTGTGCGTATCGATGGAAACAATCAAAGGACCAAATTCTTTGACCTTCATCACCCACATGGATTCAGGCATACCCAATTCCGGCCATTGCATTTCAGAAACTTCTTCCACACGAGAAGCAGCTAAAACAGCACAACCACCGGGGAATACACAGTGAAGAGCCTTAAATTTTTCACAACCTTCGACCGTATTGGGCCCCATCCCACCTTTACCGACAATTAAACGCACACCCGTTTGTTCGATAAATTCCTTTTCAAACATTTCCATACGCATGGAGGTCGTCGGTCCGATGGAAACCACCTTGTATCCACTCGGAGACTCTTCACACGGCACCATAATGGGACCGGCGTGGAAAATCGCAAGACCATTTAAATCCACCGGAAGTTGATGGTGTTGCTTAACCAATCGACGGTGTGCAGCATCACGAGCCGTCACCAAGGTACCCGTCAAATAAATCACATCACCGATTTTGATATCTTCAAGGTCTTCTGCCTTGATCGGCGTCGTTAAGATTTTTTTCATAACTGTGCTCCCTTGTGGCTCACGAATTCATAAGACATATCGGACTTAAAGTGAATACAGGCACGACGATGTGCCCAGCATCCCGTTTGCACAGCAACAGCGATGCAAGACGGATGGCGTGCAGCCACTTCAACATTGACACCCATCACGGACTTCGTCCCCGTTAAACCACCGGGACCAATGTTGACTTCATTTAAACCTTCTTCGATCATTCGTTCGAACTCAGCACCGCGAGCATTGCTGATGTGAGAGCCGACCGGTCGCATCAAGGCGCGCTTAGAAAGCGTTGCAGCGACGTCAATCGAACCCGCAATACCAACACCGACTAAGAGCGGAGGGCAAGCATTGACACCACGATCGCAAATCGTATCAAAAATGTATTGAACCACGGCTTCATAGCCTTCGACAGGCATCAAAACCTTAGCAGCACCCGGCAAAGAGCAGCCACCGCCTGCCATGTAGCCATAAATCGTGCATTCATCAGAATCCGGAATGATTTCGATATCGATCCAAGGAATCTTCACACCGGTGTTATTACCCGTGTTCTTTTCATCAAAAATTTGGACAGCGTTGTGACGCAACGGTGCTTCTTTCGTAGCACGCTTAACTGCTTCTCTCAAGCAAGCTTCAAGCTCATTGCGAATGGGGAAATTAGCACCCATTTGAACGATGTATTGAATAACGCCCGTGTCTTGGCAAGCCGGAACATTGCGTTCCTTGGCCAACTCAAGATCAACAAACATGGCGTCGTAAATGATTTTTGAAATTTCTGACGTTTGTTCTTTACGAAGTTCCGTTAACTTCGCCACCACGTCATCAGGAAGGTGCTTACCAAAATAGGCCGTAAATTTAGCCATCGTATCGGTAAAGCGTTGAATATGATCGATGTCTTGCATACTTGGGTTTCTCCAGAACAGATGTTGATTCACTGTACCTTTTCGTCAATCAACACACCGTTTCAGTATAGAAACCCCGCCTGATAATAGCAATCGTATTAAATTTATATCTTATATAGCTAAAAAACTATATCTTGAGAACAAAAAACGACCACAAAGGCCGTCTTTTGTTTTAATGCATTGGATTAAGCCAACTCTGCCAAAAGCGCATCAATCCCTGCCTTGGCATCCATCACCAAACCGTAATCGGCCACTTCAAAGATCGGTGCCTCAGGATCGTTATTGATCGCCACCACCACCTTAGCATCCTTGATACCGGCGATATGTTGCATGGCGCCGGAAATCCCCACGGCGATGTAAAGTTCTGGCGCAATGATTTTACCCGTTTGACCCACTTGCCAATCGTTGGGACAAAGTCCCATATCAACCACGGCACGAGTGGCGCCGACAGCTGCACCCAACTTGTCAGCCAACTGTACCAACTTTGTAAAGCCTTCGGCATTATCTAAGCCACGACCACCGGCCACGACAACCTTTGCCGATTGCAAAGACGGACGATCCGTTTTGATTGCATCAAAACTTAACTTACGAGAATTCATCGCAGCAGGCCACGTTGGCAACACTTCTACAGTGGCTGCACCAGTGGACGCCGTCGGTTCAAATGCCGTTGCACGAATGCTCGCAATCTTCACCGCTTCAACATTTTGAACCGTTGCTTCAATGCTGCCTGCAAAAATCGGACGCACAAACGTCTTTTCATCGATTACATCAATTACATCGGATAACGGAGCAACATCAAGTAAAGCGGCCACACGAGGCATCACGCTCTTACCATAAGAGCTCGACTCAAAAAAGATGTGAGTGATTGAGGCGTCTGCTTTCACCAAGTTGACAACCGCATTCGTTAACGTTTCCGACATCACGTTTTCACCGCGATCGGCATGTACCAACACCTTCGAAACACCGTCTAACGTTTGCGCAGCTTGTGCAGCTTCACCGTCTTGACCGATTAAGAGCAATTCGATTTCGCCCGTCACGCGCTTAGCTGCGGTCACAAGGCTCGCCACCGTGGGCTTTAAACCCTTTTCACTGACTTCGGCAATTACTAACGTTTTCATCATTACTCCCCTTAGAGCACCTTGGCTTCGGTCTTGAGCTTCGTCACCAATTCGCTCATTGAAGACAGAATCAAACCGTTTTTCTTCTTTTCAGGTTGTGCGAAAGAAACATAACTGATCTTGGAGTCTAAAGCGACACCTAAGGTATCAGCCTCAATCGTCTCCACAGGCTTTTTCTTAGCCTTCATCATGTTGGGTAACGTCACATAACGGGGTTCTGCCAAGCGAAGATCGGCCGTCACCACGGCGGGCAATTTCACTGCCACCGTTTGCATACCGCCATCGACTTCACGCGTCACGATCGCTTCTTCTTGACTGGGCAAGTCGAGCTTAGAGGCAAAACTTGCCTGCGGCATTTCACACAAAGCTGCCAACATTTGACCGACTTGGTTGCAGTCATTATCGATAGCTTGTTTACCCACCAAAATTAATTTGGGTTGTTCTTTTTCGACGATCTTTTGGAGAAGTTTGGCCACTTCCAAAGGCTCAACGTTGACGTCCGTCGTAATATGAATACCACGGTCTGCGCCAATAGCCATTGCCACACGCAACGTATCTAAACTTTTTGCCGGTCCAATCGTCACGGCAACCACTTCAGAGGCAATGCCCTTTTCCTTTAATTGAACGGCACATTCGGCTGCAATTTCATCAAAAGGATTGATGGACATCTTCACGTTTTGCGTTTCAGGCACGCCGGCCTCGTTTAAACGAACTTTGACGTTGTAATCCACAACGCGTTTAACAGCGACTAGTACTTTCATTTCTCTTTCCAACAAATAGACCGCACGATTATAGCAATCCGATCCTTAGCACAAAGTTAATGATTGTTAGACATTCGGTTAATATTCGTCATCGTCTCGACGGTCATCGGTCAAACGTTCGCCCCAACCTGCACTGGCAAAGGCCGCTTTTAACACTTGCGTACCTTGAGTTTCAAAAGCAAACGGATCTGATAACGTTCGGCGATAGAATCGAGCGCCCGCTAAACCTTGCAACAAACCGATCATGGCTTTGGCCGTTGCGCGAGGCACATGACTGTCTTTGGGCGTTTCGCGCTCAAGATACGTGGTCATGATGTCGATTAACTCTTCGCGATCGGGCACCGGATGATTGTCACCGAAAAGTCTTGCGTCCACATCACTTAAAACCCACGGCGTTTTGTAAGCAGCTCGGCCCATCATCACACCATCGACCTTCGTCAATAAACTCTCTGCGGTATCCAAGTCCCCCACTTCACCATTAATCACGATAGTAGCTTGCGGGAAATCACACTTGAGGTCAAAGGCGACTTCTCGCTTTAAGGGCGGAATCTCTCGATTTTCTTTAGGACTTAGACCTTTTAACCACGCATTGCGAGTATGAACAATAAAGACACGAACACCGGTATCGTAGAGCGTACCCACAAAGTCACGAACAAACCCGTAGTCTTCAATTTTATCGATCCCGATGCGGTGCTTTACCGTCACATCAATATCAACAACATCGAGCATGGCTTTGCAACAATCGGCCACCAATTGAGGTTCACTCATTAAACATGCGCCAAAGGAGCCACGCTGAACGCGCTCACTTGGGCACCCGCAATTGAGATTAATTTCATCGTAACCCCATTGTTGGGCAAGCTTTGCGCATTGAGCTAAGGCTTCGGGGTCGCTACCACCCAATTGAAGGGCAACAGGATGCTCTTCAGCATTGAAGTCTAAGTGACGATGTTGGTCACCATAGATAATGGCACCCGTCGTTACCATTTCCGTGTACAAGCGCGCATGGCGACTCAATGCTCGGTGAAAATATCGGCAATGGCGATCGGTCCAATCCAACATGGGGGCGACACAGAATCGCCAGGATTTATTTTCAGTCATCTTCTATTCGAAAAAAGCCACTCCAACACAGAGGTCAAAGTGGCTTTTACATTCAAAGTTAAAAGTTATTGCGCTTGAATGTAATCACGCAAACGTTCTGCGAAGTCAGGGCTACGCAACTTACGGATAGCGGCGCTTTCGATTTGACGAACACGTTCACGCGTCAATCCCATCGAACGACCCACTTCTTCTAACGTGTGGTCATGGCTCGTACCAATACCGTAACGCAAACGCAAAACCGTCGCTTCACGTTCCGTTAAGCGATCCAAGGACTTCTTAATTTCCTCTTCCATGGCGGTAACCATGAAGCGGCGTTGCGGATCCAATTCATCGTCACCACGCACGAAGTCCAACTTCGTTGCATCTTCATCATCACCGATCGGGGCGTCAATGGATTCAACACCACGCATGGCTTGGATGAGCAATTGCACCTTGGCTAACGGCACGCCGGACATTTCGGCCAACTCGTTATCGGACGGTTGCTTGCCGTTTTCTTGCAAATACTTTTGCTTGATACGACGAATCTTGTTGTAAGACTCGGTCATGTGAACCGGAATACGAATCGTATTGCCGTAATCAGCCACTGCACGCGTCACAGCTTGACGAACCCACCACGTAGCGTAAGTGGAGAACTTATAACCACGGCGGTACTCAAACTTGTCCACGGCCTTCATCAAACCGAGGTTACCTTCTTGGATCAAGTCAGGCATGGCTAAACCTCGATTGACATAACCCTTGGCAATGGAGATCACCAAACGCAAGTTTGCTTCAATCATCTTGGCTTTTGCCTTCGAAAGACTGGCTTGAGCCACGGTCATCGAACGGTGCAAATCACGTTGTTCGTGGATGCTTAAACTTGCGCTCTTTTCGAGCTCTTGCATACGCACTTGCAACTCCGCAAACACGCCACGTTGTTGATCAAGCATTTCGCTCCAAGCGTGACCGGCAGCCACTTCCTTATCCAACCATGTCGAATCAGCGCAGCTCGTATTAAAGAAAGCCACGAACTGATCTTGCGGCATATGAGACTTATTGACTAAAACGTCACGCATGGCGTACATCGTTTCGGTCACTTGAGCCATATGTTGAGCCAACACTTCAGACAAGTGAGCCACGGTCTTCACGGAGAAGCGAACGATGGACAATTCATCATTAATCTTTTGGCGAGCGCGTTCAAACTTATCGAGTTTCGTTTCGTCGCCGAAGTTTTCACGCATTTCTTCCAAGTAGCCGCCCAAGCGGGAGAACATTTCAAGAGCACGCTCTTTCATTTCATCCAACTGTTCGACCGTCATGGCGGCGGCACCGATGTCCGTATTCAAATCACCGGAATCGTCGTCGATTTCTTCAGCATCGATATCGGTGAAACCGTCGATCACGTTATCGATCGTTTCCGCACCCGATTGAACCTTCTCGGCCAAAACCAAAAGCTCTTGAATCGACAAAGGCGAAGTCAAAACAACCTGCACCAAGCGGGCACGATGTTGTTCAATGCTCTTTGCAACTTCAATTTCGCCTTCACGCGTCAAAAGTTTGTGAGAACCCACCCCACGCAAGTAGGCACGCAAGGGATCCTTGGACAAACCGGCGGACTCTTCCGGCGTCAAAATCGTAGCGGCATCTTCTTCATCGATGTCTTCGTCAACCGTTGCTTGTTGTTCAGCAAGCATCTGGACGGTATCTTCGTCGGGCGTTTGGTCAAACACTTGAACGCCGAAACGTGCCAAGCCCAAGGTAATATCCGACAAAGCTTCTTCGCTACGCAAAGCGCTTTCTGGCAACAAGTCATTGATTTCGGCAATCGTTACCCAACCACGGGAACGACCGAAACGCACCAATTGACGATAGCCGTTCTCAGCGCCTTCTTCATTCAAAGGCTGAGCAGGCAACAAACCTTCCAACGGATCTTTACGTTTTTTACCACCACGCTTTTTCGTAACCTTCGGAGCTACAACAACGTCGTCTTCACTTTCGAGATCGTCAACATTTTCTTCAAGCTCTTCGAGCTCTTCGGCCAAATCCTCGTCATCTTGCATTTCAAGCATGTTTTCATCGAGTTCTTCGACTTGAGCCTTGGCTGCTTTAGAAGTGATCTTGAGCTCACCCTTGAGCTTAAAACCCAACTCTTCGTGCGATTGAAGCCATTGCATCAACTCCTCATCACCTTCGACATCCAATTCCGTGTCATCGGCAAACAAATCGAGGTCGCTTTCTTGAACGTCAGCTTTTTTCTTCTTCGTCGCTTTAACTGTTGCTTTTTTCATTTTTTAATCACAAAAGAGTCCCTAGTTCGAAATTTCTACCAATTTCAAACCAGACACTATTTCAATTCGTACGCACTTCCTTTTCGAAATACGTCTATTCCTCATTCAACAGCCCCTCTTTATTCGTTGTGGTCGTAGGCAATAGCCTCAAAAGCCCGCAAAAGTCGGTGGTGGGGCTCAAAAAGTCAGAATAAAGATGAATCGTTGAAAAATCGTGAAAGCCCTTAAAGGCCTTCTTTGTCATCGACTGCCTCTAACACGTACGCAGTCAATAACGAACATTGTCCTTATAAAAAAACGGCACAATGAGAAATATCTTTGAGATCGGTTGAGATAAAAAGAGAGCAGAAACGCCAAAGATCGTCTAAAAAGACGAAAGACCCACCGACCGCAAGCTAATCAAGATACACGATTAATTTACAGTCGGGGAAATTATTTTTCAATTCCCAATCAAACATTTGATTTAAATCAAAACTATTAGATTGGAGAAGAGGGTTATTCGTTTAAAAAGCTACGAAGTTTATTGGCTCGACTCGGGTGACGAAGTTTGCGTAACGCTTTAGCTTCGATTTGACGAATACGTTCGCGCGTTACCACAAACTGTTGTCCAAGCTCCTCAAGCGTGTGTTCGGTGTTGGTGTCAATGCCGTAGCGCAACATCAAGACCTTGGCTTCGCGAGGCGAGAGCGTGGAGAGCACCTCATGGATAATATTTTTTAAGTTCTCTTCTTGTGCAGCCTCCAGAGGCGTTTGAGAAAGCTTATCCTCGATAAAGTCCACCAAGTGAGAGTCTTCATCGTCTCCAATCGGCGTATCGACCGAGACGGGCTCACGGCGTGCCAACAAAATGGTTTTCACGCGCGCCACACTCATGTCCACCTCTTGAGCCAGCCACTCGACACTAGGCTCGCGACCTTGGTTTTCCAATTGGTACTCGTGCGTCAAACGATTAATCTTGTGAAGCGTTTCCACCATGTGCACAGGAATACGAATGGTGCGCCCAAGATCGGCAATGGAACGCGTGATGGCTTGACGAATCCACCAAGTGGCATAGGTTGAGAATTTATAACCGCGACGGTATTCAAATTTTTCAACCGCTTTCATCAAACCAATATTGCCCTCTTGAATCAAATCCAAGAATTGCAAACCACGGTTTAAGTAGTGCTTTGCAATAGAAATCACCAAACGCAAATTAGCGCTAATCATTTGCGCCTTAGCTTCATGCACACGCTTTTCAGCTTGGCACATTTGCATATAAACGTGCTTCATGGCCGGATACGGCAAGCGCGTTTCATTTAAAAGCACTTGATATTGTTCGGTAAGGGGCTTGAGTTTTGTACGAGCCTTTTTCTGCGCCCCTAGAGCAATAGCCGTCGTCGACAAAAGCGCTTCTACCGCTTGTGCCGTCATGGCTTCTTTTTGATAGAAGGTGTCAAACTTTTCTTCAGACAAACCACACTGATCAATCAAAATCTCTCTGGCTCTTGCCTCAATGCGGCGGTACTCTTCAGCCTTATCGTGCATAAGATCCGAAAGCGTTCTGACGGTCGGAGCCGTAAAACGCACAGGCACCAACAATTCACCGATCGCCACTTCGAGCTGTTTAAATTCTTCAGAAGAAGCATCGAGCAACATCATCTGATCGTAATAACACTCACAGGTTGAAAGAATCTCTAAGGTTTGATCCTTGAGTGCTCGGAGTTGCTCAGAGGTCATTCCTGAAGCACCAATGGCAAACTCTTCGATGCCATCGTCCAAATCCGTAAGGGTTTCTTCTTCGTCACTCGGGAGAATTTCTTCGATAGACTCAATCCCATCAACAATGGCCTCAACACCGACATGACCGTCAGATAGCGTGTGCCCCATGTCAATTAATGCACGGATAGCGACAGGACAGTGCGCAATGGCGTCCATCATGTCTTGGTAACCCTGTTCGATTTCTCGACTGATAGCCACTTCATCTTCACGCGTCAAAAGCGGTACCGTTCCCATTTCACGCGTATACATACTCATGGGATCTGACGTGCGAGCCACATCACTTTCAACTAACGATAAGACGTCTTCTTCATCTTCTTCATCATCTTGAACCAAAGCCAACGGTGAGTCGACCAATAAGATTTCATCTTCGGCTGGCGCTTTTTCTAAAACAGGAATCCCTAAAAAACCAAAGGCGTGCTCAAGTTGGGCAAGGGTTTCCTCGTCATCTTGCTTGTCGGAGGGGATGACTTCGAGGAGTTCTTGATAGGTGACATGACCACGCTTTTTCGCCAGCGTAATCAATGCACGAAGCTTGCGATCGGCTTCGTCATTTTCTTGGAAAAGCTGTTGAGTGAGTTTGATCGTCTTGGAAGACAATTGACGCATCTCAGGCAAGCGTTCGATCTCGGGCGCACGAATCTCACCGGGCTTATCGAATACGATCGCAATCGTTGCATCGTTTAACAACTCCCGATCATCGTCCGCTTGCTCGCAAACGGAAGTGGAAATATCTTCTTTAACCATTTGTCTGTCTACCCAAATGTCCCCAAGCGCAAAGCTTAAGTAAATCGTCGAGATATTGAGCTATCGATAAAAGCTCAAATCTAAAAATAGGAAAAACCGCTGAACTCTCAGAGGCTTTTTGGGTTCACTTTGACCCCTGCAGCATAGGCTTTTTAGCAAATCATTCTGATTTACACCTTAATCGCTACAGTTTCTATCCGTCGTTGCCAAACGACTTAATAAATGCCGACACCCGTCAAAAAATAGCCGATGTTATGCGTCTATATGTCGGTCGCATTATGCGAAAAACTTTTTCATTATACTGTTTGAAAAT
This sequence comes from Candidatus Aphodousia sp., assembly GCA_048520025.1. GTDB lineage: Bacteria > Pseudomonadota > Gammaproteobacteria > Burkholderiales > Burkholderiaceae_F > Aphodousia. Next base: position 3,035 of record DBFZTP010000072.1, on the reverse strand, counting down.
AAAATATTTGGGAAAGTAACAAAAGATATTCCTGCATTATCATTAAAGCGAAAAAACCTATGAAAAAACCCAGCCTTAAAGCTGAGTTTTTTGTTGTTCTAACCATTGATTTTTGCGTCTAAAGCAAAGTCAACCGCTTGAGAGCTCTCATCGATCAAAGACTGGTGAATTTGCTGACGTCGTTTAAAAAGGCGACCTAAATAATCCGAATCAATCACCTCGCCTCGCTCTTCGGCAGCCAACAATTCCATCACCATGGCATCGAGTTGGGCTTTTTCAAGCTTTAAAAACGCGCATTTAATTTCGAATTCTGCGATTTCCGGCTCAGTCTTCAAATCCTCTTCTTGACTGGCCAATGCCAACATCGTGTCGTGCATCGGATCATCATCCAAGAATGAAAGTAAGTAACCGCTATTCATTCGAGCATCGACCACCTTGCCATCATCATCGGTTAAATGAGATTGAGCTAAATGCCAAAGTCTCACAATGGCACTTTCCCATTCATCAACCGTATCCAACATCTCATCGGCTATTAAGTCCGAGTACTTCAAAAGCCATTGAGGATTGGCTATAAAGCACTGCAAAAGACGGCGCTTAATATTGGTGAAAACAGGCCCCGTCGTCACCGGTTTAGGCGTACGACGCCAACGTTGACTTTGAACAGAATCTCGACCGTAACCGGTGGGCGTCTTTTGAACAACGGGCGTTTCTTGAACAAGAGCAATGCCACACAAGGCCGCCAATTCACCCGGCTCCATACGAATCGCAGCGGCTAACTCTTGAACCAACAATTGGCGCAACGCCAATGCGCTCATGCGAGACAGTAACGGTTTAGCGATGGCAACCGCCTTAGCGCGTTCTTCTGCCGTTCTAAAACCTCGCCCATTGGTGACCTCTCGAACGATATCTAAGACGAAGAATTTCGAAAGTGCAAAGCCTGCGTTGAGTTGCGACTCAAAAGCTTCCACCCCTTGGGTCTTAATCAAACTATCTGGGTCTTCGCCTTGAGGCAGCATGACAAAGTGGGCGGTTTGCGTCTCGGAAATAATCGAAAGTGTTGACTCCATGGCGCGACGAGCGGCTTTAAAGCCTGCGGCATCACCGTCAAAAGAGAAGTAAACACTGTCGGTCAGTTGGAATAAACGCTTAACGTGCTCAGAGGTAATGGACGTCCCCAACGCTGCCACCGACTCCGTAAACCCTGCTTGCGAGAGCTGAATCACATCCATGTAGCCTTCGCAGACAATGGCACGCCCTTTCTTGTGGATAGAGTCTCTTGCCTCATAAAGGCCGTAGAGTTCAAGTCCCTTGTGGTAAACAGGGGTTTCAGGCGAGTTAAGGTACTTGGGTTCTTCACCCGGCACCATCGTGCGCGCACCAAAACCGATCACCTTGCCTCGGGGATTACGAATCGGGAACATGACACGATTGCGGAATCGGTCATAGCGCTTGTCATCTTTTACGATGATTAAGCCGCACTCTTCAAGTTTTGCTTCATCGTAAAAGAGGTCAGGGAAAATCTCTTTTAAGCCGTGCCAAGAATCAGGAGAAAATCCGATTTGGAATTTCTTGGCCGTCTCTTCGGTAATGCCACGTCCTTTGAGATACTCAATGGTTTTGACATCATGAAAGAGATTTTGATGATAAAAACCGGCGGCAGCTTCTAAGAAGTCCGTTAAACTTTTTGCCTTGGCTTGGCGAGCTTTTTCTTGCTTGTCTTCGGGGACTTCCAGTCCCAAATTATCGGCAAGCTCTTTGATGGCCTCCGGAAACGATAGACCTTTGTACTTCATCAAAAAGGAAATGGCCGTGCCGTGTTCACCGCAACCGAAGCATTTAAAAAATTGCTTTTGTTGGTTAACGGCAAAGGACGGTGTTTTCTCCTTATGAAAAGGACAACAGGCAAGCCAGTTGGTGCCCTTGTGTTGCAACTTCACATAGCGACCGATCACTTGAACAATGTCGGTGCGAGAGAGTACCTCTTCAATAAAACTCTCAGGAATCACGTCTTTTTCCTTCTTGTCGTACAAAAAAGGGCCGGAAAAATCGGCCCTATTTTCTCAAATTAAGCCGTTAACTTTTGCTTAATTAAAGCGCTCACCTTACCCATATCGGCACGACCCGTTAACTTGGGCTTGAGCATACCCATGACCTTACCCATGGCAGCCATCCCGGACAAACCGGAAGCGGCAATCGCCTCTTCGATCATTTGTTCGATTTCAGCTTCGGTCAAGGGTTTGGGCAAATAGCAGGACAAAACATCGATTTCTGCTTGTTCTTTTTCTGCCAAGTCAGCACGATTGGCCGCCGTGTATTGCTCGATGGAGTCATGACGTTGCTTAACGAGCTTAGCGATTACTGCCGTGATTTGAGCATCATCCATTTCAACGCGTTCGTCAACTTCTTTTTGCTTGATGGCAGCCATCAACAAACGGATGGCACCCAAGCGGCCCATGTCCTTAGCCTTCATAGCGGCCTTCATATCAGCCGTAATTTGTTCTTTAATCGTCATGATGAAACCTTTATAGAAAAAAATAACGCGTGCAAGACTCTTGAAAAGTAGAGATTTGCACGCGTAATTCTGACGAAGAGCGATTAAGCTCTCCTTGTCAAAACGAGTGTCACGTGTTTGACACTCTATTTTTCCGAGAAATTAGTAGAGCTTCTTCGGGAGCATTTGGCTGCGCAAGCGCTTGTAGTGACGCTTGATGGCAGCAGCCTTCTTACGCTTACGTTCGGCCGTGGGCTTTTCATAGAACTCACGAGCACGCAATTCGGTCAAAAGACCGCTCTTTTCAATCGTACGCTTGAAACGGCGGAGGGCGGTTTCAAACGGTTCGTTTTCTTTAACACGAATAGTGGGCATCAGGCACCTTACCTGTCAATAATAGTGGTTGCGGTAATGAATTACCGATCTGATCGAGGCGCAAAATCATCACAGAAAGCGACATCGATCTCCGAAAGTTTGCAATTTTCGCATAAAATACGAAAAAAAGAAAATGATCGAGTGTTTTTACACGAAACATTTTCAAAAT
>DBFZTP010000071.1:0-6336 GCA_048520025.1 Candidatus Aphodousia sp. | reverse complement strand
CTTTTTCTTCGATTTGAGTAATTCGCGCCTTCACCTCCTTAATTTCCAATTCAAGGTCGGACACTTGAGGAAGATTCCCCATAGCATAGGGGTGCTCAAGAGCGCCACACAACGGGCAAGGCTCGCCGTCACGGAGTCGATGGCGATGCTCTTCCAAGGAACTAATGATGCGACGCATTTCGAGTTTTTCACGCAAGGAGTCTTCTTGCGCACGGTATTCACGCAATAAGCGACCATTTAAGAGCTCTTCTAATTGCGATTGAACCGTTTGTTTTTCCAATTGTTTTTGTTCTAAAAGAGGGCGAGCAGCATCAAGCGACTTTTGAGCTTGATCCTGCACCTTTTGCTGATTTTCAAGCTTCACACTCTCTTGCTGAACTGTCTTTTGTGCTTCTTGATACGCTATTGCGAAACTTCGAACGAATTCCGATTCGGCTTCAATGCCGGCCAAAGATTCGCATAAGTCTTCATCAGTTAAATGTTGCTTTTTATAGTCTTCCAAAGGCTTGGCGATGCGTTCTTCTTTTCCAAAATTGCTTAGATTTTCATTTAATTTGTTTTCAACTTTCTTTAATTTGCTTTTAATTTCGTTAAATTCAACTTCTTTACCCGTTAATTGCGATCTTTCTTGTTGCAACTGAACATCCAAACGCTGCACCTGATCAATTAACGTCAAAAACGACGCTTCTTGACTCGTTAACGCTTTCAAATCCGCTTCGGCCTTTGTTGTTGACTGCCCAATGGCTTCAAGACGGGTCTTTATCTCCGATTGCTTACTTTCATTGACGGCAATTTTCTTTTGAAGGTTAGTGAGTTCATTGCGTCCATCGCAGACTTTTTGATAAAGAGGATGGATTTCAAACGCCTTCAATGCACGTTCCAAACGCTCATTCTCCGTCTTAAAATCTTCAACATCTGTATCTAACTCCAGCTTATCTTTCTCTAATTTGTTTAATTTTTCATTTATCTCATTGATTTGACGCAAATTCGACAATTCATCATTCAAACGCTTTAAAACACTCTTTTGAGTATCACTCTGAGCTTGATTTTCCTTTAAGTTTTCGCGCTTTTGCGATTCTTCCTCTGGCGATAACAGGCGAATTTCCCCCAACACCAACTTCATATTTTCCAATTGTTTTTCTTCTTCTTTGGTGCGATCAAACACCTTTTTAGAAATCCTGGAATAAATGTCTGTACCGGTAATTTGCTCTAAGATGGGCGAACGATCATCGGCCGTGGCTTGTAAGAAAGCCGAGAAATCCCCTTGGGCCAAAAGCATGGAACGTGTAAAGCGTTTGAAGTCCATACCGGTGACTTCTTCGATCGTATTTAAAACCCCTTTACTCTTTGTTTGAAGAATCTCATCGGTATCATCCATGCAAATTTCGTGCTTGGGAGACTGCAGAGTCCCATCGGGTTTATTGCGAGCACGGTGCTGCTCCCAGCGACAGCGATATCGGCCTTTTTCTGTCTCAAAACGCACTTCTGAAAAGCACTCGCCCGTTAGTCGAGACATGATGTCGTTGGCGCCGCTCGTGACTTTATTAAGACGAGGTGTACTTGCGTAAAGCCCCAAACAAATAGCATCCAAAATCGTTGACTTCCCCGCACCCGTGGGGCCTGTAATTGCAAACAAGCCATCGTAATCCGGCGTTGTGAAATCAATAAACCACTCACCCGTTAAAGAATTTAAATTTTTAAATCGAACCGACAATATCTTCATTTTTGCCCCCAATTCTTCCTATTCAACCGTATTGACTTCGTCCAAAATGGTTTGATATTTCTCTCGAAGGTTTTCCCATTGCTCTTGGGCAACATCGTTTTCTTTCAAACAAAGATCAAACACCTCTTGCGGTGTTAATTGCTCTAACTCTTTTTGCGTCTTACTGTGACTTAGTGCTTCTTGAATCACTTGTTTATTCTTAATTCGAAGCACTTCCAAAGCCGATCCCTGCACTAACTCAAGCACTCGATTTCGTAAGTCTCCCATCACCACCGCACTGTCATAGATCACTTCTAACCAAGCTGAACTGTCTCTCTCTTTTAACGCTTGGATTTGTTGGTCAATCGTCTCCCAGTCGCCTTTAATTTGGATAAGTTCTTGGAACATTGGAACATCAACGGATTCGCTCGTTATTTCTCCCCTTTCATTGATATCCAAAAGCACGACACGCTTGAGATTATCTGCTTCGGCAAAACTCATCGGCAAAGGTGCACCGCTATATTGAATCTTTTCATTGCCGCCCACTTTTTGTGGCATATGAATGTGCCCCAAGGCGACGTAACTGGTTTGAGGTGAAAAGATATCGCTCGGGACTTGCCCCAAAGAGCCGACATAAACCGGATCGGGTTCCCCCATTAATCGCTCTTTGGTAATGGAACCGCTCACATACAAGTGCCCCATTTCAATGATGGGAACATTCGTCGTTGCACGCTTTTTAAGAGCAACTTCACCCACAGCCTTGTAATGCTCACGGATGGCTTTTAAAGTGCGTTTTTCGCGCTCTTGCACATCTTCGCCTGGCTTGGCACGACGCAAGTCTTTTTCTCGCAAATAGGGAACGGCACAAACGATGAGTTGTTGCTTGCCATCCGCATCACAGACTTCAAACACCTCATCTGCCGGGTTCTCGGTCATTGCGCCAATTACGTCGACTTTCAACGATTTTAAAATCGTCTTTGGCGCTTCAATAAAACTTGCCGAATCGTGATTACCTGCTGTGATAAAAACACGTTGACAGCTCGTTTGAGAGCCAACAGAACTTAAAAATTCATAGTAGAGCTCTTGCGCCTGATTGCTGGGTGTTGTCGTGTCAAAAATGTCTCCCGAAACCAACAAAACATCCACACCCTTTTCATTCATCAGGTTCTTTAACCATGACAAAAAGGCGTTAAATTCCTCTGTTCGTTTACGACCAAAAAGGTTGTGTCCTAAATGCCAATCGGAGGTATGCAAAAGTCTCATTATCTACTCTTTTTAATCTACAAATACGTGTAAGAGCTGCGCATCTTTGGGTTGTTCCATGCGTTTCATCAATGATTCCCAAACTAGTCTCATTTGCCCTTCATTCACCTCATTCGTCACCCCGCAGAGCTGACCAGCATCACTGATGCAATTAACCAATGTCATTCCGTTTTCTTCGAAACAGGTCATTATTTCTTCTTCGGACAGGGTTTCAAGAGGAATGCGGACATAGAAAGCACTCACCACTTCGTCTAACTTCAACCACTTGCTATTGCAGTCTTCAAATTCGGGAGGTTCCGATCGACCTTTAATGACGTCTACCAAATCGGCAATCACGGCACTCGCGGTCGGCTCGTTTCCTGCGCCCGGCCCAACCAATTTAACGGTATTAACAGCATCGGCTTTAACGACAACCGCATTCATCACATTGCTAACTTTGGACAAAAAACCCTTTTCTAGCACCAAGGTTGGATGAACACGAACGTCAATACCATCCTCTTGTTGTCTTGTAATGCCCAACAATTTCACTTGATAACCCAATCGCTTCGCACACTCAATATCTTCCAATTTAAGTGTTGAAATCCCACTGATATGACGCTCATCAAAATGCACTTCCGTTCCAAAAGCCAAGGCACTCAAAATAGCGATCTTGTGCCCCGCATCAATACCTTCAATATCAAAGGTCGGATCGGCTTCGGCATAGCCTAAAGCTTGTGCCTGCTCTAGCGCCATTTGAAAAGAGCATCCCTTTTCTTGCATTTGCGTAAGAATGTAATTGGAGGTTCCATTGATAATGCCAGCGATCCATTCAATACGATTGGCCGACAACCCCTCACGCAGGGTCTTAATGATAGGAATGCCACCGGCAACAGAAGCCTCAAAAGCGACTGTTTGATGGCACGTTTTTGCCACTGTAAAAATCTCATTCCCATGAGTGGCTAATAAAGCTTTATTGGCTGTAATGACATCTTTTCCATTGCGAAGTGCAGCAAGAATCAAGCTCTTCGCAGGTTCAATTCCACCCATCACTTCGATGACAATATTGATGTCTGAATCGTTAGCAATTTCTTCCCAATTCTGAGTTAGTTGAACTTTCTCATCGACAGTCAGGCGGGCTTTTTCTAAATTTCGACAAACGACGGTCTTAATCCTTACGGGATGACCGCTTCGCTTTGTTATTAAGTCAGCATTGCGTTTTAAAACGTTATAGACGCCACTACCAACGGTACCTAAACCTGCCATCCCGATAACGATCTCATCTGTCATGATTACCTCTGCTTGAATTGAGAATTGCAACAGAGTCTATTGTATTCGGAGTGGGAAGATTTGTTGCAGGGAATTTCAGAAAGACATTATCGATAGTGATGCATCATTTGATGACGCATTAAGATTGTCAAAAATAGAAAAACGCTTTTGAGTCAAAATCGAAAATACATTTTTTGTGTCGACTTTTTGATGGGTTCGTACACTTTTTCAAGCGACTTTTTCGGCATATTGAACACTTTTTCAAACGAGTTTTCTTAAACCCGTCAGGTCAGCCCGCGAATGAAACCATCTTTTCTTACGAAAATTCAATAAGTTATAAAACATTTCTTTTTCGCATACTTCACTCATGCCACCGTACGCTAAATTTTGCATTTCATGATACAGTTGGTGTGTTAATCATTGCTAAAAAGAGACGTTTATGTTTTACGGTGTAAAAATCCAAAAAAATGACAATGGAAACTTTCAAGTTTCTTGCCGTGACTTTCCTGATGTTGTGTCAGAACACGAAACCGAAGAGGAAGCAAAAGAGTTTGCAAGGTCTTTCGTACCTGGCGTTATGATGCTTGAGTATCGTCACAAAAAGAAAGCAATCCCATTGCCGTCACCTCCCCTTGAGGATGAACTAGCCCTCTACATTCCGACCAAAGTTCAGGCGAAAATCCTGTTTTGGAATTTCATTGTTTCAAACGGTTGGAAGATTGCTGATGTTGCCAAAAAATTAGATATTTCGCACGTCGAGGTATCGCGCATGGTTGACCTTACAAAGGATAAGGCGAGCATAGACGCTGTTGAAAAAGCTCTAAGATCCCTTGGGGGGTCGTTCAATCTCAGTATTATCCAATAGACTTAAAAACGCCTATCCTCGGGCGGATTAGTTATCGCACTAATATTGGTATTTCGTTTTTCAGGTTTAGCTACCGTGAGCAAATTCATAATTGATTTTGTCTACTCGGCCACCACCTCAAACTTGACGAAGGAATAATTTGTTAGTACTTTTGAGTAACATTAGTTGTTCAAATTTATTCTTTGTAAGTATTGGCCTTGACTGATATGCTTCACCGTCTACTTCCCCGCCTGCATTGTGTCGCAGGACCGGTGTGCTGTAGTAGAGTCCCGCTGTTCCAGTTTCCGCTTTGCGAGCGGATTCCCTGAGTTCAACGGGACTTTATTTTCTATTGCGTATCCTTACCTATCACGCAAGCAATGGCAAATTTTGTCAGGTTATCAGGGATGGGAAATATTATTGACAGTTGCATTGACTCTAATGGATACTTAACCAAAGTTATCAAGAGCGGAAAATCGCCTGCCGCCGTGTGATTATTCGAAATTGCGAATGTATTGTGAGGTTTTCTCTCGTACCGAGAGGAGGGCCTCCTCAGGTAACCTGGCCCTATCCTATTTTGGCTGGGGCATTCTCTTCAAAAGAGTTTCCTCCAAGTTAAACAACACTTCGACAACTTTACCGAATAGGTGTTTATTTGGTTTTTTCTCGAATATAAGACCTGAATTTACTATTCCACAAAAACCCATTTTTGACAGCAATTATGTTTTAGATGATACTTTGTCAAGAGAAGAGGCTGCTTCGGGGCGTTTCGGACGTAAAGCCTGGGAGGCGCTATAGTCGCTTACATTGGGTATCGAAGGAATCTTCTTAATAAAGCACTGGAATCGAGAAGGGGATTAGTCCCGGATGTCGGAAACCTGTGCTTTCTTTTCTTCTATCCAACGTACCTTTTAATGCGCTTAAAGTTGGCGATTGACTGACAACGCCTTTTACCGTTCACAAAATGTCCTGTAGCTAATGAATTAGCTGGTTTTCTGGCGACTTTTTCTGAAAAAGTTAAGTGATGTGTTCAGATTTGAACTGTTTTGACAACCTTATTTTTCAAAGGGTTTTGTTTTCTAGATCTTTTAGACGCAAAAAAACCACACTATTTCTAGTATGGTCTTGGCACTTTTGGTGCCGGGGAGAGACTCGAACATCATTGAAATCATTGGGAATAAAGATACCTTTTAAATTTGGGTCACTATCGAGGTTACTATAAAAAAACATTGGTGTAAATGATTAGTTCTCCGCTTACAGTCTCAGTTTTGCATAATTGAAA
>DBFZTP010000070.1:0-1813 GCA_048520025.1 Candidatus Aphodousia sp. | reverse complement strand
CGAGCCTGGAAAAGGCCGAGAACAAGAGAAAGGGAACTGCGCAAAAGAGGACTTGATGCGTTTACCGCCTGGAAGTCAGCCAATAATGGCCGAGGACCATGGTACAACGCCCAGGCGCTCCACATGCGCAAAACAATCCCGTACGCCTTGTTCTCTCGGCTCGGATTGTACAATCTGTCGTCCATGGGGACTGTTTAAATGAAACGCCGTATGCGGAACCGCACGTACGGTGTTGTGAGAGGCGGACGGGGCAACCCTACCGCCTACTCGATTGCGTGAAGATACGGAAAGGAAAGTTTTTAACTTATTGATAAATAAAGATATTGAGTTTGTCGCAGTATATTTTGGATTTAATTTTGTTGTAAAAAGACAACAGCTATTGAAGTTTGGTTGTGGAAAGACTTGACGGCAAGGGGGGGGTAGGGTGGACAATTCCAACAGAATAACTGAAGTTTTTGACGACATTGTCTGCATTCAGTATTCACTTTCTTATACAAAAGGAAAAATATCATGAAAAAGACTTTAGCTGCTGTTGCCGTTTTGGGCGCATTTGCTGGTTCCGCTTTGGCTGCTGACGTGACGGTTTATGGTCGTGTTGATACGGGTCTCGGATACGACAAGACTCAAGTCGAAGTAAATGGCATTGAAAAGGCCGATGAAGATGGTTGGGGTTTGAATTCCGGTATGTTGACGACGAGTCGTATCGGTATCAAGGGTTCTGAACAAATCAATGACGGTTTGACGGTTGGTTTCGCTCTTGAAAAGTCCATTAAACCGGACGTAGGCTCTACTGGTGAAGGTTTCGATCGCGAATCCTCTATGTTTGTCAAGTCTGACTTCGGTACTCTCTACGCTGGTAAGTTGGGTACGGTTTGGTCTGATGCCGGCTCTGCTGGTAAGTATGCCGCTATTGCTAACGTTGACGGTACGGGTCACAGTGGTTTGGGTCAACCTGCTGTTGGCATCCTTCAAATCTCTGACACTCGCTATGACAACACGTTAGCTTACGTTTCTCCGAAGTTTGCTGGTTTTGAAGTCTTTGCTCAATACTCTATGGGCGATAATGACAATGAAAACAAGGCTTCTGCCGATCGTTATGCAGCCATTGGTTTTGACTATCAAGCCGATGCTTTCAAGGCTGCTATGGTCGTTGAAACTTTGAACGAAAAGACTGAAGGTAACGAAGTGGATGACATGATTGCTGTTCACCTCGGTGGTACGTATGACTTTGGTGTAGCCAAGGCCTCTCTTGCAGCTGTGTATTTTGACAATGCCAATGATTTTGGTGGTCTCGTTTCTACGTTCAATGATGAAGGTGGTTTCGAAGAAGGTAAAAAGGGTTTTGTCTCTGCTGATGACCTTTCTGGTTATGGCGTGAGCTTGGGCGTTGCCGTGCCGGTCGCTGGCGGTACGTTCACCACGACTGCTGGTTATGTTGAAGGCGATGGCACGTCTACGCAAGTTGGTTACGGTGTTGATAATGCTGAAGGCAAGGTTTACAACATTGGTGTGAACTACCAATACCCGTTGAGCAAGCAAGTTAAGGTTTATGCTGGCGCAGGTTACACGAAGTCTGAAATTGAAGCTGACAGTGGTTTGAAGGCTGAAATGGAAGAAGTCAAGGTTGGCGCTGGTATGGCCATCTACTTCTAATCTGAATTTAGGCAGTTTACTACTACCTTCTGCCAAATTTAGTTAGTTGAAAAGCCCTGAGAAACTGATCACTTCTCGGGGCTTTTATCTAAATCCCACATAGTGGAATACCTTATCATGCCAGCCACCGATCACGCTCCGGGTCTTACCAAACCCGATT
>DBFZTP010000069.1:0-21770 GCA_048520025.1 Candidatus Aphodousia sp. | reverse complement strand
GCGAAATAAAAGAAAAAGAAATCATGAAAGCTTTTTCATATGCCTTTATTTGTACTCTGATGCTCTCCGGTTGCGCGGTGGAGATGCCTGAGACATTAGAGAGAAAGCATCAAGACTTAATTCCTACCCAATGGACGAGCGGGGAAGGGAAAGAGGCGGCATCAATCGTAAGAGAGAAACCCCAACAGTGGTGGGCCCGGTGGAATAACGAAACGTTGAGTTTTCTGGTTGAAAAAACTTTACTCAATAACACCGACATTGCCCAAGCTCAAGCCAATCTTCGCTCTGCCCAAGCCTCTTTAACAAAAGCCAATTCAAGTCTTTGGCCCTCATTTGATATTGGGGCAGACGCTACCGATCAATGGAAAAACCATGATTGGACGCAAGGTTACTCTGCCGAAGCCGCATCGAGCTTGAGTTTTAGCTTTGGTGGGCGAGACATTGCGACGCAAGGCGCTGCTAGTGCAACCACAAAAGCACAAGCACTGACTTTAGAAGATACGCAAAGCGCCGTGGCAAGTGAAGTGGTTAAAACGTACATTGCCTTGTGTCAGGCCAATGAACAATTAGCCATTTTGGAGAAAAACGTTCTTTCTTATGAAGAAGGACGTAACCTAGCTCAATGGCGGCATCAAGCAGGGCTTGTTTCAGCAATTGATGCTGAGCAAGCAAGTGCTTCTTATGAAAGCATGAGGGCTCAAATTGCCACGGCACGCCACTCTATTCATGTTTACCAAACGGCGTTATCACGTTTGACCGTATTGCCTTTAGTAACCATCAAGGGGTTGCCTGCCAAAGGCATTCCTCAGGCACCGGATGATTTAGCGGTGGCCATTCCTGCCGATGTCATTTCTTTGCGACCTGATGTGCAAGCGGCAAGAGCCTCTGTCATCGCGGCTTTATATAAAGTAAGAGCCGCACAGGCGGACTTTTTTCCGACGTTGTCGCTCTCTGGCAGTATCGGAACCACCGCTGCAACAGTGAGTGCCTTAGGGGCCTCGGGGACGGGGATCGGTGCCTTGGTGGGTGCGCTATCCATGCCGATATTGAATTGGGGTGAAGCTATTGCCGGCACTGAAACGCAAAAAGCTGCATTAGATACGGCGCAAGCGAAATACACGGCAGCGTTGGTAGGTGCATTGGAAGAAACCGAAAACGCACTTTCCCAATTGCGAACAACGCAATCGCGTCAGAAGTCATTATTGAGTGCTCAAAAAAGTAGTGAATTGGCCGCACAATTAGCCCTTCAACAATACTCAAACGGTCTTGTGGACTACGAAACCGTTCTCTCAACGCTACGCTCTCAATTAAGTGCACAAGAAGCCGTGGTGAACAATCAATCCGAACAAGCCCAAGCCTATGTTGAACTGTATCGGGCTTTAGGCGGTGGTTGGACACCCGAAGGGAAGGATAAGGAAGAAAAAAATGGGTAATACCGATAAAGAATCCATCAAAACGCTTCTTGATGAAGCGACGTCTCCGAAGTGGTCAACTCGCAAGAAGGTATTGGCGGGTGCCGTTGGTGTGGCGATTTTGGGCTCTGCCATATGGTGGTGGGGAAATTCGGACACTGCTCCTCAGTACCTGACGACAGAAGTCTCGCGAGGGGCGTTAAAGGTTGACGTGACGGCCAACGGTACGCTTGAAGCTGAACAAACCGTTTCGATTGGTTCGGAATTGTCTGGGATCGTTGAAAAGGTGTTGGTTGATGTCAACGATGTGGTCAAAAAAGACCAAGTGCTCATTGAGTTAAACACAACGAAATTGAAAGCCTCAGTTGCAATGGCACGAGCATCTCTTGCCAGTGCCAAGGCAAGTCTGAGTGAAGCGCAGGCCACTCATAAAGAGGCTAAAGCCAAGTATCAACGTCTTTTAAACGTGAGAAAGTTGTCCGGTGGTAAAACCCCGGCTCAAACGGAATTGGATGAGCAGTCTGCCGTGGTTGCGCGCGCCTTAGCGAGCATTGATGTTGCGAAGGCAAAAATTGAAAACGCTCAAGCTGAACTCACAACCGCAGAAAGCGATCTCACGAAGGCTTTTATTTCTGCGTCCATTGATGGCGTGATTTTGGCTCGTTCTGTGGAACCTGGCTACGCCGTGGCCGCTTCTTTGCAAGCGGTGGAACTTTTAACGCTGGCAAGTGATTTGCGAGAGCTTGAGTTGGAAGTTGATGTGGATGAGGCCGATGTCGCAGTGGTGCAAGTTGGGCAAACAGCAACCTTTACCGTGAGTGCTTATCCCAATCGAGAGTTCCCTGCAACGCTCACGAAAGTCTCTTATGGCCCCTCACAAGATACAACCAATAATGTCGTGACTTACACGGCTTATTTGACGGTCAAAAATGAGGATTTATTGCTTCGTCCCGGGATGACGGCAACGGCTCGTATTCAAACGCAAAATCGAGAAAATGTTTTATTAGTGCCCAATACAGCACTGCGTTACAGTCCAAAGACAACAAACGAAGCCTCTAAGAGTGCTGTGAGTGGTTTGATGATGGGACCGCCTCATCGACAAGGTGTGAATAAAACAGCGAAGGATGCCGGAGGCGCAACGGCAACGCGTCAAAGTAAGATTTGGGTGTTAAGAAACCAAACGCCTCAAATGCTAACGATTGTGACAGGGGCATCGGACGGTATTCGCACGGAAGTGATTTCGGGTGAACTCAAAGAAGGTGACTTACTGATTACGGGACAGAAAAAGTCGGAGAAGTAAGCAATGTCACAAGAAATACCCTTAATTCAACTGATTGATATTTATAAACGCTACGGCGTGGGTGATGCGGCCTTTGATGCGTTGCAGGGTATCACTTTGTCGATCAACCAAGGGGAATTTGTGGCGGTGATGGGGCCTTCGGGGTCGGGGAAATCCACTTGCATGAATATCGTGGGAGCATTGGATACGCCAAGCGCCGGAACGTACCTTTTTAAAGGCGTGCCGGTCAACCAAATGACGCAAGATCAGCGAGCGTTGTTGCGTCGCAAATATTTTGGTTTTGTATTTCAGGGTTTTAACCTCTTACCACGAACAACCGCCTTGGAAAATGTGGAGTTGCCCCTGCTTTATCGGGGGATGGCTGCGCAGGATCGTCATGAATTAGCTAGAGAGGCACTTGATCGCGTGGGACTGCTTCCGTGGGAGCACCATACGCCGGCAGAACTCTCGGGTGGGCAACAGCAACGTGTTGCGATTGCTCGCGCCATTGTGAGTAAACCGCTTTTACTTTTAGCCGATGAACCGACGGGGAGTTTGGACAGTAAACGCAGTGTTGAAATCATGGAACTCTTGCGAGAGTTAAACGAAAGCGACGGCATTACGATTGGTCTTGTGACGCACGAACCGGATATGGCGGCCTATGCCAAGCGTATTGTTCAGTTCCGTGACGGGCGACTTGATAGTGATAAGGATATGCGTCATGTGGGCTAATGCGTTTTTATTGGCAATCCGACAAATTTATCGTAATCCGATGCGATCGCTTCTAACCGTTTTAGGGGTTGTGATTGGTGTGGCAGCTGTCATTACGATGGTGACGGTGGGCAATGGCGCTACGCAAGCCGTGCGTACGCAAATTGAAAGTCTAGGCTCTAATCAACTCATGCTTCGTCCAGGTCAACGCTTGGGGCCTGGTGGCATGGGTGGCGCTCCGCAATTTAAGCTCGAAGATGTTGAAGCGATTGCCAATCAAATTGCCGGTGTTGTGGTGGCGGCACCTCAACGTTCACGATCCATGGTGGTTGTGGCTCAAGGCAGAAACTGGACCACTCAGGTGGTAGGGAGCACCAACGATTATTTTATTTTAGATAACCGTAATTTATCCCAAGGGCGCTTTTTTGAACCGCAAGAAGAAGCGGCCGGTTCTGCCGTTTGCATTATCGGCGCAACCATTCAAAAAGAAATCTTTGCTGGTGAAGAACCTGTCGGGGAAATGCTGAGAACAGGGCAATTTTCTTGTCGTGTGGTGGGCGTTTTAGAAAGTAAGGGACAGGTGGCCATTGGCGGCGACCAAGACGATTTGGTCGTGATGCCTATTCAAACCTTTATGCGACGTGTGAGTGGTAATACGCGTGTGTCGGCTATTTTAATTTCTGTTGATAAGGATGTGGAACGTCAGACGGTGATTGACAGTTTGACTCTTTTGATGCGTGAACGTCGTTCCCTTTCGGCAAGCGATAGCGACAACTTTATGATTTTGGATACTGAAGAAATTGCTCGTAAGGTTTCCAGTACAACAGCAATCATGACGGCGCTTTTAGGGGCGGTTGCCGCTGTGAGTCTCATTGTGGGCGGCATTGGCATTATGAACATCATGCTTGTGAGCGTGACTGAACGCACACGAGAAATCGGGGTTCGTTTGGCCATTGGTGCCATGGCGCATGAAGTTTTGATGCAATTTTTAATTGAAGCCATCGTGCTTGGGGCATTGGGCGGATTATTGGGTGTCATTATTGCCTTTTTCGGTTCCATCATTTTGTCTGCAGTCATGAATGTTCCGTTTATTTTTGATCCGGTTATTAACATTGTGGCGTTTGGTTTTGCAGCACTCACGGGCGTAATATTTGGGTATTTCCCGGCTCTTCGAGCTGCACGAATGGATCCGATCGAAGCCGTCCGACACGAGTAATTTCAACGAGAGCATTTATGTTTTTGAAACGCTTTTTGGGTTTTGCTTCAGCGCTTTGTGTGAGCGCTCCTCTTTGGGCCGCTTCCACGCCCGAGGTTTTAAATATCACTTATGTGAAAGCCCCCTTTAATATCCAATGCATGGTGATGAAAAATCACAAACTATTGGAAAAAGAGTTTGAAAAAGAGGGGATGCGCATAAATTGGATTCCCATCAAAGCAGGACTCAATCAAGTGCGTGGAATGGTTGCGGGTGAAATCGATATGGCAAGCGCCATGAACACAAGCACCCTTTTAATTGCCAATTCCGTTGGCAACCGTATTGATATTGTGGGTGGCGTGGCGCATCCGGATGCGACTTTCGCTTTGGTGGCCGATCCCAAAAAAGTCGCTGATATGACGGCACTAAAGGGAAAAATGGTGGTGGGTCCCAAGGGGACGGTTTTGCACCATTTGCTTACGCTCGCCTTAGATCAATCACAAATGAAAATGTCGGATGTGAACTTTGTTTCGATGAATTTGCCGGCAAGTTTAATGACACTCTCGGCCGGTAAGGCCGATGCGGCATTGGTGGCAGCGGGCGGTTTGTTAAAGGCGAAAGAACAAGGATTTGTGCCCCTGGTGTCGGCTAAAGGTGTGTTGTCCACCAACTTGGTTCTAACGGCTCGAGATGACTTTGTTCAAAAGTACCCTGAAGTGGTGCAACGTGTGGCAAAGGTCAATAAAGAAGCTCTGGCATGGGCCAATGCCAATCGCGATGCAGCCATCTCATTGGGTGCAAAGGAACACGGTATTTCAACGCAAGATGCCGCTCAACTTTACGAGTGGTCGGCTTTTTATTCAGATCTCACTCAAAAAGATATTGACGCCATGCAAAAGAGCCAAGATTTTTTGTTGAAAGAAAAGATGATGTTAAAACCAGTAAATGTACAAATGCTGATTCACACAACTGTGCGTTAATAGAAATTCTCATTTAAGACTTTGACAGTCTTTCCGTAAAACAAAACAGGACACCGAAATGGCGTCCTGTTTGAGTTTAGAGTGGGAACTCTAATTAGTTTTCACGCGAGGTGGCGATCAAACCACGGCGAGCAGCCCACGTCCAAGGCGTCTTCAACCATTCTTCAATGGTAGCTTGGAGCGTTTCATCGATCACACCCATTTCAACAGCCTTATTGACGATCTTCTTGAATTCGATCATGCGATAGGTCTTAACACCGACTTCTTCAAACAAGGCCTTGGTTTCGGTCATGTCGAAGTTCGTGATACTCACGCAATCGGTAACAACAGCACCTTCTTCACGCAAGGTCTTGATGGCATCCAAGCAAGACAAGCCCGTGGAGATGTGGTCTTCAATTACCAAAACACGCAAACCCTTGACGCTACCACCTTCGATGCGGTCTAAGTCACCGTAGGTCTTAGCACGTTGACGAACGTAGATCGTCGGGCAGTTTAAGCGATAGGCAAGTGCAGCAGAGTGCGTCAAACCACCGGCTTCAACACCGGCGATCACGTCATACTCCAAGCCCCACTTTTCAATCAAGGAGGCCATGGTTTCGATCACATCGTGCCAAGCATCGGGGTGCGTAATCAACTTACGGTTATCAACGTAAATCGGGGTGACCAAACCGGACTTCAAGCGCAACGGTTCTTCGGATAAGAAAGCGACTGCGTTTAACGTGAGCAAGTTTTCGGTCAAAATGTTTTCAGCAAGCATAGACGGCATATTCAGTTCTCCTCTCACTTCACAGCCAAGGGTTCATACGGATCAATACCCAAAGCCATACGGCCGTTGCGGGTAGCAATTTCAACGAGGTCTTCGAAGTTGTCGTAGCGGCAACCCGTTGCCATCAAGGTCAATTCGTGCCACATATCACCATTGCTCCAAGGCACCATGGCGTCAGCCACGTTATCCACACCGATGGCAACACGAACACCGGCGGGTACCAATTCGTCAACCGGCGTCATGGAGTTGTGAGACGGGCCGATGGCTTCAGAGCGAGGCGTATCAATCCAAGCGGTCGGGCAGGCGATCATCATCACGCCGGCTTCGCGCATCAATTGATAGAGGCGTTGACGATACTTCTTGGAGTGAGCACCGATGGAGATGCCGTGCACACCGACCACGCGACCTTGGAGGCCGTATTCGATGGTCTTTTGGCACATGATTTCCGTTTCGTATTCCGTTGCTTGGTTAAATTGGTCAACGTGGGCGTGAATCATCTTGCCCTTTTCCTTGGCCGTACCCATGATGATGTTCCAAGCCTCATCGGCCTTGCCGTAGTCGCGTTCGTCGCGCTTGGGCAATGCACCGATGATGTCAACCAAATCGGCACCGATATCGAACCACTTACGAGCTTCCGGATCGATCACGCCCTTTAAGGTTTGGTTGGCAAACTTCACCGTCAATTGGTCTTTGTAGTGTTCGCGAGCCTTGAGACCGGCGATGATGGCACGGTCTTCACTTTGCGGGTCAATGTCAACGAAGGTGCACAAACCCGTAACGCCTTGGCTGATCATCAATTCAAACATGGTGCAAAAGCGTCCGTAGAAGACGTCAACGGTGGACTCTCTCTTAAGACGGTCAAGAGCGTCCCACTTTTGTTGCAAGGTGCAGGTGCGACGCATGTTCATCACTTCGGGACTCAACGTAAAGGAACGGTCTGCGTGAGCGTGGGTGTTGACCCAGCCGCCTGCCGCCTTAATCATCGGTTCCAACATGGCTTGGACAGTATTCGGTGTAGCCTTCATTGTTCTCTCTCTTAGGTATGGGTAAAACAATAATTCTCAAAAAAAACGGCAATCCCTTTAAAAGGACTGCCGTTTAGAAACATTTTCCCCGCAAACCCAGCGATTAGCGCTGTGGCATCGTGCTCGATCATGTGCAGGGAAGAAAAATTTGTACATTGGTTAAACCCTAATGGTGGGGTGTTTACAATTAACCCGCCATTTTAATCAAAAACGATTGTAAAAAACAAGGGGTGCACGATAAAAATATGCACTTAATCATTCTAGCGAATTTCAAAAATATAGATAGAACCCAATAGATTTGAGTCAAAATGAGTGAAAATACCGAAGGGGGGGGGGAATTTGTGTTCTGTATAATTATGGAGTGATTTGGCTTCATACATTCTTTTCTTAAAAGTAAGCCAAACTTCATTAAAGAATTGTTTTATTTGCCCTACTAGTTGTCTTTGTCCTAGTTACTAGGATCACTTTGAAGGGAATGTAATATGCAAGCAAGTCGTAGCATTAAACAAACTTTGCCGCAGATGATGCGCCTTTCGGCGCTGTTGTTGCTTGTGTTAATCCTGCCGGTCAATATTTGGTTTCAGTTTTATACCAATCACGAAAGTCAATATAAAGAATCTCAGCTTCTTTTTGCTCAATTAGAGCGATTAATTTCAGAAAATCAAGAGCGTTTGTTTACTGAAGAACAACGCTACACGGAGCGAGCCATTCAAGCCGCGGAGGTTGTGGCTTTTATTGTCGATAACCACCCAAGCATCATTAAGAGTCAGACCCAACTTCAAATTTTGGCTCAGAAATACGGTCTAGATGAAATTCACATCTTTTCGCCTCAAGGAAAGATTTTTGCCGGCACGCACACAAAGTACTATGGGTTCACCTTTGAGTCGGGCGAACAGATCGGATTTTTCGCTCCGATGCTCAAAGACCGTTCATTAAAGCTTTGTCAGGGCGTTACACCCAATACGGCCGAGGGTATTCCTATGCAGTACTCTGCGGTTTGGGCGCAAGACGGTAGCGTTATCGTTCAAGTCGGTTTAAAACCTGAACGCTTATTAAAGGTCAGGGAAAGACGGGCGCTTGATAATTTGATTTTTACGGTTCCGCTTGGCGCTCAAGGCAGTTTGATGATTTTTGACCGAGACAGTCAAAAGGTGGTGGCTTCTACCATTAAGCGAGTGGTTGGGACGGATTTAACCAAAGTTTACGCTGAGTACGGGGAGCCCGAATGGGGCGAGTCGTTCCACTACGATTATGAAGGTCAGAACTATTGTGCCTATATGCACGATTACGGGAAATACCGTTTTATCAGTTTCTACTCTTCTCACTTCTTAACGAAAAAGGTTTTGCTGTCAACCTTGTTGGTGCTCTTTTACATCGGAACCGTGGCTCTCGTGATTATGGGCTTGGTCTCTTGGTATGTGAAACGCAAACTTGCAGACAATTTGGCGAAGATTGCTAAGGATCTCAAACACATTGAAGAAGGGAAATTGGAAGCGATTTCTTCTAACACCGGGATTTTAGAATTTGAAGAAGTGACCTTTTATGCCAATAAGCTCCTTCAAAGTGTGCGTTTGAACCTCAAAAAGATTGCCAGCATTATTGAAAAGGGCAAGATGCCGGTCGGTTTCTTTGTGGATAATCATTTCTATAAGCGCTATTTAGTCAATGATCGCTTGCTCTCGATTTTGGGCGTTGACGGTACGAAGGATACCGAGGCCTTGAGAGACGTGATTATTGAACGTCTGAAAGAAGCCGAAGACGGCTTGGTCGATAGTAAAGAAAATGTGTATTTCTATAACAGAAACGGCACGAGAATTTATCTGCGTATCGAGAAAGAGTCGGACGAACAAGGCGATGTTTACTATGTATCTGACGTTTCGAACTGGTGGTCTGAAATCTATCTTTTGAGAGGTCGCAGTAATCAAGATGAATTAACGGGCCTTTATAACCGTCGCGGCTATACCGCACAGGTTTCGAAGCTCTTTGCAGAACCCGGTATGCTCGGATTCTCCGCTGTGATTATGGTCGACGCGGACGGTTTAAAGAAGATCAACGATGTTTACGGTCACCACGTAGGGGACAACTACTTACAAGAAGTGGCCAACATTATTAAGAGTGTCTGTGGCAAGAATGCGGTTTGTGCGCGTTTAGGTGGCGATGAATTTGCGATCTTTATTTACAAACAATCTTCTTACGAATCCATTGACATGGTGATTGCTGAATTGAAGTCTCGCCGTCACGCTCCCTTTGATGTGGGCAGAGAAGATGTTATCGAGACGGTTGAATTCTCATTGGGTTGTGCGGTGTATCCGAGAGACAGTGGTGAATTCCGAGACCTGATGCACTTGGCTGATGAAAATATGTATCTGGAAAAGCATCTCCGAAAAATGGAAAGACTCTCGCGTAACGATGACGGAGAATTGAAACGATAGAGACTTTCCTCTTAGAGAACGGCTACTACTTTTGTTGTATAAGCAAGGGAAATCCCTGGCGTGAGTGCGTCTTATATTCGATATAGTTTGTCCCCCGAATCGATAGTTTTTCCCTGTTTTTCCTAAGAAAATAGTCTTGAATCGTTATACTCATCGTTAACCTATGTATTAATTTAAGCGGTGTTTTGTCTTAAAAACACTAAAAAATAGGGCTTTTAAAAAGGCCTAATGACAAAACTCGACTCGCTATAAGGTCATCAAATGAAGACTATTCGTCCAATTTTTGCACCGATACTCCAGAAAATGGAGGCGCCCGAAATGGCGGTCGCCTCTAGGCCTCGCCTTGGTCTTGTTTTTGATGAAGATGGCCTGGTTTTAATGTTAAGGCCTGCCCAAACCTTGTCAATTGACCAAGCGCGCTATTTTGCCTACACCGAAGAGGTCAACACTCAGTTAGAAAGCAAAGTGCATTTTGCTGCGACCATCTTGCGAAAGCACTTCCCTCAATACTCCGATTACGATCTTTGGACGTATTTAGAGCCCAATGAAGTCAATGTATTGAAAGTCCCGACTGTTGGGGAGACTGAATTGGACTCCGTGGTTCAGCTTCATGCTAATAAGCAAATGAAGTTTGATCCGCAAACGATGGTGATGGATTACCGTGTTCTGGAACGTGGTGCAGAACAAACCATTGTTTTGGTACTGACGGTTTATCAGGAAGCGCTCGAGACGTTCGTGAAGGTTTTTGAGGCGAATGGCTTGTCGTTAAATGGCATTACGTCGCTTAAATTGGCCGCTGCCAGTACATTTGATCCGGACATTGAGCAAATTCCTTGGAAAACTTATGCCATTTGGTCTGTTGCGGCTGAAGTAAGCTACTTGACGCTTGTCAAGCAAGGTGTGCCAGTTTTGGTGCGCTCTTTCAATTATGGGAATAAACAGCTCTTCGGTGACGTGGCTGAACAGTTGACGTTGAATCTCTCGGCAGAAGACCTAACGTCTTCGCTTCATGAACATGCGGTTTTGAACGAAGTTAAACGCCTCTTTAACTCTGAAGAGTTGATGCAGAGCGAACGTGAGATCATCAATAAGGCCATTGAGCCCAACCTTGAACGAGCCGTTCAATACCTTGAAAGAACGTTTAATTACTATGAACGCGTCGAGCATGGCGACATTCCTGAAGGCGTTTTGTTGGTGGCTGACAAAGGTGTAGGTCGCGTTCTAAGCCATGCGTTTGAAGAGGCCATCGGTTTGCCCTGTCATGTGGCCTACTCTTCATTAAAGAAGAGTACTCAGGCTCAAGAAGAAATTCAAAAGCTTCGCGATCAATTAAAAAACGCTTCGGTTTTGGAAGGCATCGCTTTGGTGACTGCTTCTGAGACGATTCCGAATTTATTGGATTTGCCGGCAAGTCGCCGTCAATCGGGACAAACTCAAAAAATTCTTACGATTGCTCGTCAAGTAACGTTGGGACTTTGTGGCATGGCGCTGATTGCTTGTGTGGTTTTAGCGTTCATGTGGTTTGGGGTGAGCAGTGAACTTACGCAAAAGCAAAATCAACTCAATCAAATTAAAGAGCCGTTAACCGCACAAAGTCTGGTTCGTGAAACGCAAGCTTTGGCACGCTTACAGGCTCAAGCGCGCGAGGTGGCACAGCATCAACGCTTTGCTGCCATTTTAGGTCAGTTGGGTCAGTGGCAAAACGACCGTCTTTACTTCACCGATATCCGCTTGGCACGAGTGCCGGAAACTGCGCGTCAACGCGATCGCAATGCCACTCAAAAGGCCGGTGAAGAAGAGTTGTTGATTCAGCTTTTGCTAATGGGCAATGCTCAACAACGCGAGTCGACGTTGGCTGACTTGATTAATCAAATCAAAGCGGTGCATCCGGGGAACAAAATCCAGGTGGTCGCAGGCCGTGCGGATTTAAGAGGCGTCTCTTATGACATCCGTGTAACGGGGGGATTCTGATGATGGTTGATACGCAATTACTAAAGAATTTTCCCACTCGATCTGTGCTGGCGCTTGCGTTGCCGTTAGTGGTTTGCGCTTTGGCAGTGGTTGCTTTACTTTATGGTTTAAATGCCACGCAGGCACGTTTAGATAGCGTTAATGACCGCTTGCAAGCGCATGCGGAGCTCTCAAAATTTGTGCAGGCCGCGAAAAATCGACAAACGTTGCTGACGAACTTGATGCAACGAAAAGAGGCCGTGGCTCAACCGGCAACGATTCCGGCTCTTTTGACTGAGCTTCGCACGTTGGCAGTGAAGTCAGGGTTGCCAAACGCTCAATTTATGCCTCAGGCCATCTCCATGATTGATTATCCGACCATTCGTATCACGGGTAAGGCCAGTGGCAACAGTGAAAATTTCCGCCGCTTTATCGTGACGTTAAGCCACCAAAGTTGGATTCACGAGTTTGAATTCTTTGAGGCACGTTACGGTGAACCGGAAGATAGTTTTGAGATTCGAATGAGAGCTTCTTTTTCCGGAGCTAAAAACGCAAAGGAGGGTAGCAAATGACCCCACGTGAGAAAAAACTCATGCTCGCCGTCATTGGTGTCTCCATCTTTGCGGTGGCTGACTTCCTCTATACGGCATTGACGGACACCGAAGGTGCGGCGTCCGGTCGGTCTGAGCTTCAAGAAGCCAAAACGGTGATTGCGTCCGTGGGTGCTCAATTGGTCTCGCCCTCCATCAAGATGGATGAAAGTCGCGTATTGGAATTAGCAAACGCTCCTTATGAAAAGGACGTGTTGGCAACGCCTAAAGCCGATGCGACGGTTTTCCAAGCAGGTGACCAGTTGCCGTTCTTATCTTGTTCCGGTTTTATCATGGCCGGGAAGAAGTACATTGCCATTATTAACTCCCAAGAGTACGTCGTGGGGGACACGATCGTTGAGACGGGAGAACACGTTATTAAGATTGATGAAACCGGTGTGGTTGTGGAGCTCCCCTCGACGGGTGCCAGAAGACGATTGCTCTATAGCGATAACGATGTCGCATTAGAAGGTTTGTCTTTGGATAACACGCCGAGTCGTCGATAACAGTGAGAATGAATTATGTTTGATAAGAAAAAAATGAATCAACAACGTTTCTCTGAAGCGGGGTTTCTGTTTAAACCCGCCATCCTTGCTGTTTGTGTGACGGCATTGTTGACGGGGTGCGCAACGCGCGACAAAAATCCCCAACCCGATCCCTTTATGGATCATTGGAAGGAACAGGCCATCGAGCGCCAAGGCTTTTCGCCTGCTGAAGAGGATTTGATGCCCGAGCCTCGCGTTTTGATGAAGCAAACCGATAAGGTGTTGGAAGGCTCGTTGCGTCCGTTGCCGACGAAAGCCGTTTCGTTGAAGTTGCAAAATGCGCCGATCTCTACCGTGTTGCGTGCCCTGGCTGCAACGGTTGATGTCAGCATTTTGTTCTCGGGCAACTTGTCTGAAAATGTCAGCGTTAATGTTGAAAACGCCAAGTGGAGCGATGTCTTTGAAGGGCTTTTGCGCTCTCACGGTTTGGATTGGCGTTGGCAAGGCAAGATTTTGCAAGTGCTCACGGCTGAAGAAAAGCAACGTGAAGTGGGCTTGATGACGCTCAATAACCAATTGGCAGAGCAATACATGACAGCTTCGCACTCGGGTCCCATGACTGTGCAAGTGGTTAACGTGCGCTATTCCGATGCGGCCGCTTTGAAAAAGAGCCTTGAGAAGTTTGTCTCTCGTAATAAAGATGCCGTCATTGAAATCGATGAACATAACAATGCGTTGATTCTTCAAGGCACGGCCGTTGAACAAGCCCGTATGCTCGCCTTGGTCGAACACTTGGATCGCCCGCGTCCCCAAGTTTTGTTGAAAGCCTACATTGTGGAAACCACCAAAGAAAAGGCTCGCGAATTGGGTATGCAATGGGGTGGTCGCTACATGGGCCGAGGCGGTCATAACAACCAAATTATCGGTGGCTCGGGCGGTACGAATTTGAATCCGGGTGGTGATGGTGCAGAAAACACGATCTCCCAATTTCCGATGGGCCTTAACTATGGTTCATTGGTCAATAGCTCCGGCGTGGGTAACATCGGTTTAGCCTTCGGTCAGTTGGGTGGCAACATTTTGGAAACGCAGCTCAATTTGATGGAACGCGAAGGTGTATTGAATATTTTGTCTTCGCCCTCGATTACCACGCTTGACAATAAGATGGCCTACACCGAAAACGGTGAAAAGGTGCCTTATGTGAGCCGTGACGATGAAGGCGACAACGATGTGAAGTTTGAAGAAGCGGTTTTGCGTTTAGAGATGACGCCTAACGTCATTGACCGCTCCAATATGAAACTCAAAGTCTTGATCAAGAAGGACGAAGTGGATTCCTCTCGTAACGTTGAGGGTAATCCTTACATCATCAAGAAGCAAACGGAAACGACCGTTATGGTTCGTAGCGGCGAAACGATTGTGTTGTCGGGTTTAACCAAGGAAAAGGGTAACGATAGCGAAGCGGGCGTTCCGGGAATGCGTGATTTGCCCGGTGGCAAGTATGCCTTTGGTTCGACCAATCGCACGGTGTCCATGGAAGAAGTGTTGATCTTCATTACGCCCACGATTTTGCCGACTCGCACGGAAGCTGATCGCAAGGCCAAGCCCTTGAAGATGGCCCCGATTGTGAAGGAAGCCCCGAAAAAAGAAGAGAAAAAGGCGGCTGATGACCAAGTCGTGACGCTCAGAGAGGGTGTGTAATGCCAGAACGCCATATGCCTTTTTCGCAAAAGCCAGTTCGCTTGGGTGAGCAACTTCTCAAAAAAGGACTACTCACGCAAGAAGAGCTCACGCAGGCGCTTTCTGAAGCAGCGTCTCAGAAGTTGCGTTTGGGTGACTATTTGATCAACGCCGGTCTCGTTAAGGAAACGGATGTCTTAACGGCGGTTGCTGAGCAGTCGCATATTGGCGTTTATCGAGCAAGTGACTATACGCTTGATGTAAGCCTCAAGGAACTCATCCCAGAGGAATTTGCGCGTCGCAATCGTGTGGTGCCTTTGTGCATTCGTGACGGATTACTTTACATCGCTTTGTTGGATGCTAACCACTTCCCGACGTTTGACGCTGTGGAAGAACTCACGCACCATCAGATGGAACCGGTGTTGTGTTCCAAGAGCGACTTCGTGCACCTTTTTAGCGCGGTTTATGGTCAGTATTCGGCTTTCCATGAAATGCTCGAAGAGTTAGAGCAAAAAGACACGCGTGAAGAATTAAAGACGCAGATCGAAGAAGAAATCGTTGAAGGCGCCTCCGAAGTACCGGTCATTCGTTTGGTGAATTTGATTCTCACCGAAGGCGTCAAGATGGCCGCAAGCGACATTCACATTAAGCCTGAAAGAGCAGAAATCAATGTGCGCTACCGTGTCGAAGGCCTTTTGAGAAAGGCCAGTACCGTGCCTTACGCAATGGGGCCTTCGGTCGTGTCCCGTATCAAGATTATGGCCAACATGGACATCGCTGAAACGCGTTTACCGCAAGACGGGCGTTTTACGATCAAGATTGAAGGCCGTGAAATTAACGTTCGTGTGTCTACGTTACCTACGATGTATGGTGAGACGATTGTGATGCGTTTATTGGATATGAGCGCCAATCGTGTCTACGCCTTGCCTCAGTTAGGGATGAATGACGCCGACTATCAGGCGCTTTTAAAGTGCGTGAGAAAGCCCTACGGCATGATTTTGTCAACGGGCCCGACCGGTAGCGGTAAGAGTTCCAGTTTGTACGCCATTTTGCAACTTCTTAATCGTGAAGAAGTCAACATTGTCACGTTGGAAGATCCGGTTGAATACCGTATCAAGGGCGTGAACCAAGTTCAATTAAATACCCGAGCCGGGATGACGTTCTCGTCGGGCTTACGCGCTATTTTGCGTCAAGACCCGGACATCTTGATGGTGGGTGAAATTCGAGACCGAGAAACGGCTGAAATTGCCGTTCAAGCGGCTTTAACGGGTCACTTGGTGCTCTCGACGTTGCACACAAACGATGCTTTGTCTGCGGTCTACCGTTTGATGGACATGGGCATTGAACCTTATTTGGTGTCTTCCGTCTTACTTTGCAGTTTTGCTCAACGCTTAGTGAGAAAAGTCTGCCCGCATTGCCGTCAAGCCTATCAACCCGATCCGGCACTCTTAGCTGAATTTGGCTTAAAGCCTGAAGACGGGCCTTTCTACCACGGTACGGGGTGCCACCACTGCGGTCACACGGGCTTTATTGGGCGTACCGCTATTTTTGAAGTTTTCCCGATGAACGAGGTCTATCAAGACATGGTCACGCACGGTCAGCCCATGCAAGCGCTTTATCAAGAAGCTGCTAAACATGGTCAAAAGACGATGCTCAATGATGCGGCTGACAAGATTAAGGCCGGTATCACTACGGTGGAAGAAGCTCGCCGCGTGACGATGGTGTAGTTGGGAGCAGGCGATGGCAAAAGAGTTCCAATACAAAGCCATTGATGCAATAGGGCGCCACGTCACCGATAGCATCAACGCTGAAAACGCCCTCGAAGCCAAGCAAAAGCTTTTCGAGGCGGGGCTTGTTGCCACCGAAATTGAAGAAAAAAGTGCCAATCAAACGCAAGGTTGGCGTCGGTACTTTGAAAAGCGTCTTTCCACGCGTGACTTAATTTTGTTTACGCAACAATTCAGAACGCTTTTTAATGCCGGGATTGCTTTACCGGAAATCTTTGAAACGCTCGAAGGGCAAGTCAGTAATCGCTCCTTTGCGTTAGTGATTGAAGACATGCACCGACGCATCCGTGAAGGGGAAAGTCTTCAACAAGCGTTTAGCGCTCACAAAAAAGTCTTCTCATCGCTTTATTGTGCGATGGTCGTGGCCGGTGAAAATAGCGGTGCCTTACCAGAAGTGTTAGGACGCTTAGTGTATTTGCTTGAGCACGAAGAAAAGATTCGCACCAAGATTGAGTCGGCCGTTCGCTACCCGAAGATGGTGGTCGCTGTCATGGTGGGTGCGTTTTTACTGCTTTTGAATTTCGTTATTCCGACATTTGCTTCACTTTATGCTTCCGCTCGCGTGGATTTGCCGTTGCCGACCGTGATTGCCATGAAGCTCAATGTCCTCTTTATGGACTATTGGTGGCTTGTTTTGGCGGTGACGATTGCCATCATTGCGTTTTGTCGTTCGTACTTTAAGACGGAACAAGGGGTTTATTTGAAGGACTCCTATTCTCTTAAATTACCGTTAGTGGGCAAGGTGGTACAAAAGGCGGCTATTGCTCGGTTTGCTTCGATTTTTAGTATTTTGCAAAGTAGTGGCATTTCCGTTTTGGACAGCATGGACATCATTGCCGATACGGTCAATAACGCTTTTTATAAAAAGCAATTTGAAGTTATCAAAACGGACTTAAAGGCCGGTATCGGGATTGCGCCTGCTATGCAAAAAACGCAAGGTTTTACCCCTTTAGCGGTGAGTTTGGTAACGGTCGGTGAAAACGCTGGGAACTTGGAAGAAATGCTTTCGGAACTTGCCAAACACTATGACCAAGAAGTGGAGTTGGCCGTTGAAGAATTAACCGATTGGATCGGGCCCATCTTGATTATTTGTCTAGGTGTGGTGGTGCTTTTCTTTGCATTGGCAATCTTCTTGCCGATGTGGGATATGGTGAAGTTTGTCTAAGGACAAAAAAGCGACAATTTGGGGTTAGAAATTACCCTTAATTAGGTAAATTTATTGATCGAAAGATGAGTAGTACCAGGGGTTAGGGAGTAAAATTTAACTAACAAATTTACATTTTTGATTCATCTATAAGGAGACCAATATGATGAGTAAAAAAGAATCGGGTTTTACACTCATTGAAATTGTGATGGTGTTAGTGCTCTTGGGCATTTTGATGGCTGTGGCCGCACCGAAGTATTTTGACCTTCAAAAAGAAGCTCGTCAACAAGCAACCCATGCAATTGTTGCAGAAGTGCAGTCTCGTTTGAACGCTGAGTTTGCGACTCAATTGTTGAATGATAAGACCTGTGATAAGGCTCGTGAAATCGCATTTGCAAGCGTGAGTGGCGGGACGGTTGAGAATGAAACTGTCAATGACAATCAAGTTAAGGCAGAAGGTGCAGAAGCAGGAAAAGAACCGTGGGTTGTTAGTTTTACGTCTACTACGATACCCGCCACTAGTACTGTTGATGTAAACGTTACGTGGAATGGGGAGTCAACTCCTATCGTTGAAGCAATCACTTTGCCGATTTGCAGATAGTCTTTTTTATTGGATTTAAGACTGTTTTATAGGGGCTTGGGTGAATTTTGGTGAGTTTTCCCAAAGCTTCGTTTCGGATCGCCATACATCTCCAGCAGTGCCTGCATACATTGCTGGAGATGTTTTCAATTAACCCCCTAAAAGGATGAAGACCATGGCTCTCGATTTAGAACAATCCTTGCGTGAAGTTTTTTTGCGAGGTGGCTCTGACCTTCATCTCAGTGTCGGTCACCGGCCTATGGGGCGTTTTGTCGGTCAACTGGAGCAGTTAGACGCTGATCCTGTCACAGAAACCGACATGCAAGCGCTCATTGATAAGGTGGCAGGTCCGGGAAGACGCGATGATCTTCAAACTCGCGGTGGTATTGATTGCCGTTGGGCCATTGATTGTTGCAGTTTCCGTGTCAACATCTATCAAACGATTGAAGGTGTTGCGGCCTCTTTTCGTGTGATTCCTCAAGAAATTCCGACGATGCAGGCGTTGGGGATTCCCGAACGATTAAATTCTTTGGCGATGCTCTCTAGCGGCCTTGTGTTGGTGACGGGCGCTACGGGTAGTGGTAAATCCACCGCAACGGCTGCCATCATTGATTACGCCAACACACATCGAAAAGACCACATCATTACGATCGAAGATCCGATCGAATTCGTTTATCAAAATAAGTCTTGTTTGGTGAGCCAGCGCGAAGTGGGCACACACACGCCTTCTTTTGCTGACGCCCTTCGCATGGCTTTGCGTGAAGACCCTGACATCATTGTCGTGGGCGAAATGCGAGACCGTGAAACCGTCCAATTAGCGCTTGAAGCTGCCGAAACCGGTCACTTGGTTTTTGCAACGCTTCACACCCGCACGGCTGCTCAAACGGTAGAACGTATTTTGGCAATTTTCCCCGATAGCGACGGGCAACAAATTCGCTCGATGTTGGCCGATAGCCTTCGTGCCGTTTTGTCTGTGGCTTTATTGAAAAAAGCCGACCGCTCGGGTCGCGTTCAAGCCATGGAAATCATGATGGCAACGCCTGCGGTTCGTAACCTCATTCGTGAAGGCAAGACCTATCAAATTCCGAACGTCATTCAAACGTCCCGTGCCTTGGGCATGGTGAGCATGGACGACTGCTTGAAGGGCTTTTATGAAAAGGGTGTGGTCGATGCAAACGAAGTGAAGAAGTTTGCAACGAACCCTGCACTTTTGTCGTGCTCAGGTGGCCATTCTTAGGAGACTAAGAAATGACCGTGATGGACAGCTTTGCCCTTTTAGCTCAAATTCCGAAAGAGGATTTCGCGATTTTTTCCGCGATCTTAGGTCTCTTTTTAGGAAGCTTTTATAACGTCTGCGCTGATCGCTATCTCGCAGGGCAATCCATTCTTTGGCCACCGTCTCATTGTGAAGCCTGTCAAACCCCTTTAAAACCATGGGAATTAATTCCTGTGGTGAGTTGGGTGTGTCTACGCGGGCGTTGCGCTCACTGTGGAGCAAAAGTCAGTTTTCAATACCCTTTGGCTGAACTCATCTCTGCTCTTCTTACCTATTTTGTAGGTTTGCGATTTGGTGTGAGTTTTGCCTATTTAACCGTATTGATTTTTACGGGGCTTTTCTTAATCCTTTCTTTGATTGACTTTAAAGCCTACTTATTGCCTGATCGCTTTACGTTACCGGGAGCGGTGATTGCTCTCTTTGCTTCCGTTTATGGATTGGGTAATGCATGGATTGATGTGATGCTTGGAGCACTCGTGGGCGGTGGCCTTTTTGGAGCGCTCGCATGGGGCTATAAGCGACTTCGTGGCATTGACGGGTTAGGTTGGGGTGATGTGAAGTTAATGCTTATGCTAGGGGCGCTTTGCACGTTGCCGTATCTGAGCATGATGATTTTCTTAGCTGGCGTCTTGGCACTCATTGGTTTTGCGGTGGTTGGGGTTACTAAGAAGCGCACTGAAGATGTTCATTCCATGGCCCTTCCATTTGGACCGTTTCTTTGCATGGGCGCTTGGGTCACCCTTTTATGGGGCCCAATGCTTTGGCAGATGTGGTTTAATTGGATTGTGGGTTAGAAAGGAGTGCGCAATGGCTAGAAAAGACGCCGGTTTTACACTTCTTGAAATTATCTTTGTACTGATCATCATCGGTATCGCTTCAACGATGATCGGTTCTCATTATGCGTCCTTAAGAGTTGCCGATAGCCAATTAGAAAGGGCTAAAGTGCAATTGATTTCTGCATTTGTTCAAACAAGAAATAAAGCCATTTTGATGGAAGATACGTTGTCAATGTCCATTACGGAAGAGGGTGTTATCACGCAACGTTGGTCAAATGGTGCTGTTATGGCGACCACTGAATTGAAAGATGTCCGGATGGAACCGGAGATCGTTGATTTAATGTTTGATAGATTAGGAACGATCAATACCTCCCAAACACTCCAGATTAAAACGCTAGATGGACAAGAGTCGATAACCCTGAAAGTAGAATCGACCGGCTTTGTGGAGGACTAGGGGAAATGAGTAAAAGACGTCCTTCTATGATTGCCGGTTTCACATTAATTGAAGTGATAACAGCGCTAGTCATTTTCTCGTTTGCTGGGTTGATTGCCGCGACGGTTTTGGGGGCTGGGTATTTGCGTGTTGAACAAATTGTGACGCAACAAGAAGACGTAAGAGATGTCGCTAGTTGTGTTGAACGTATTAAAGCGGAATATGTAGGACAAAAAGTATCAAGTATTGATGAAGACAGTATTAAAAGAGCGTGTGGCTTAGATATATCCGTTCAATCAGTTGGTATAGATGTGAATACAACGACTACTAGCAAAAACTACAAGGAAGTTACATTAGTGAAGTGTGGAGAAGAGACTGGAGTCGCATGTTCTCTGTGGTTTATTTCTGTTTCGAGAGGAGGCGTGAAGTTTGATTATGTTCTCCGTCAGTAAGTTTCGCTCCTCGGCCGGTTTTACGCTTTTAGAAATGATCATTACTTTGGTGATCGTTGGGTTTATTGGTGTTGTCGGAACGTATGGACTGGTGTATGGCGTAAGTATTTATCGCTCCATCCAAGGTATTGAAGTTATCATGCCTCAAGTTGATGTGGCAATGAATGTCATTACCCAAAAAATTCGAGAAAAGAAGGACAGTGATGTTTGGGGAGCTAGCGGAACCTCAGACAAGTTGCAATTAGGTCAGAATGGTTCTAATGCTCAAATGCTTTTAGATAAGGTTAAATCTTTTAAGATTGAATCAGTTAAAACATTTGGCAAAGAAGAAAATAATAATGTCAGTAAGGTGACTTTAGTGATGCACGCAGGTGCCGCAGGCGCAAAAGAAAAAACGTTCGTTTTTTACGTTAGCTCTAATCGAGGAGAGTAGTGATGGGTGTTAAAAACAATCATTTCCTATCGTCTTCTCAACGTGGCAGCATTTTGGTCTATGCCGTGCTTATCATTGTTTTTTTCGCAGGATTAGCCGTTTTTCTCAGAGGCTCTTCAACGCCGGTGTTTTCGCATATTGAAGACACTCGTCGCCAATACGAAGTTGAGTATCTCTTAGACTCCGTTAGTCACATTATGATGGCTCGTTGCCCTGTCGAATTGACGACAACTGTACCGGAACTGGTGAGTTGTTTGAATAAAATGAAAAAGTTTGAAATTAGATACCCGAAAGCAGAGACTTCTAACGTGGCGACAGTTTGGCGTAATAACCAAGGTTTTATTTCTTCAGATATTAATACCAATGCGGAAGGACGTTTTCAGATTAAAG
>DBFZTP010000068.1:0-4043 GCA_048520025.1 Candidatus Aphodousia sp. | reverse complement strand
AATAAACTGTTAGAAAGCGCCTCACTCACGTAAGGTTGATAGACAAATAGAATAAGGAGTCCCTCATGGATTTAATTAACCAATGGGCCAGCAATATCAACAGCATACTTTGGGGTGTCTTTTTCTTGATTCCCTTGCTGTGCGGAACCGGCCTTTTTTATACGATCAAATTGCGTTTTCCTCAAGTTCGTCTCTTTGGCTTTGCTCTTCGCTACCTCGTTGGGACGGCTTCTTTGTTTGGTAAGAGAGCCGACAAGTCCGGGATGAGTTCTTTCCAAGCCTTGGCTACGTCCGTGGCCGCTCAAGTGGGTACCGGTAACGTCGCCGGCGCTGCTACCGCAATTGTCTCTGGGGGCCCTGGTGCACTTTTCTGGCTTTGGGTTGCTGCCTTTTTTGGCATGGGCACCATCTTTGCCGAAGCAGTATTAGCTCAAACCTACAAAACGTATGACGAGCACGGCCACGTGGTCGGCGGCCCTGCTTACTACATTACGCGCGGTCTAGGCCCGAAATTTAAACCCTTAGCGGTTTTCTTCTCCATAACCATCATCGTTGCCATGGGCTGTATGGGTAACATGGTGCAATCCAACACCGTGAGCACCGCCATGCAAACGGCCTTTGGCGTTCCTCACTTTATTACGGGTCTCATTGTTGCCGTTTTAGGCGCCTTGGTCTTTTTCGGTGGTGTTGCACGTCTTGCCAGCGTTACAGAGAAAATCGTTCCCTTCATGGCGTTGATCTACATCGTAGGTGGCTCCTATGTTTTAGGTATGCACTACGACCAAATCATCCCCGCCTTTGAAATGATTTTTGTTGCTGCCTTTGATCCTCAAGCCGTCGCCGGTGGCGCACTCGGTTTAACGGTTGCCAAGGCGATGCAATTTGGTGTGGCTCGCGGTCTTTTCTCTAACGAAGCCGGTATGGGTACGACGCCTCACGCTCACGCTGTGGCAAAGGTTGAACACCCTGCCGAACAAGGTTTAGTGGCAATTTTCGGTGTGGCAACGACTTTGATTATCGTGACCTTTACAGTATTGGTCATCATGGTCACGGGGGTTTTGGACTACACGACGACCGGCATTGAATTAACTCAACAAGCTTATAACGTGGGCTTAGGTGCTTTAGGTTCAAGCTTCGTGGCTGTCTGCTTATTCTTCTTTGCTTTTTCCACCATCATCGGCTGGTATTTCTTTAGCGAACAAAACGTGCGCTACCTCTTTAAAGGTCGCGGTTTAAACCTTTATCGCTGCATCGTTTGTTGCTGCTTGGTGATCGGCGCCATGTTGAAGGTGGACTTGGTATGGACGTTAGCCGACCTCTTTAACGGTCTCTTGGCTATCCCTAACTTGATTGCATTGATCGCCTTACACAAGGTTGTCGGTGCGTCATTGAAAGATTTTGAAGAAAAGTTAGCGCTCTCGAAGAAAGATTAACTTTTTAACCTCTCAAAATTTGGCCTCGCATTCGCGAGGCCTTTTTCTTAGAGCTCTGTCATTATTTAAGGAAGGACATCGACGTCCTCAATGAAAGTCAATTGTTCAAATTCACTTACCGGCATCGGTTTGTAGAAAATATAACCCTGAATGAGATCGCAAGTAGTTTTACGAAGAAACTTTAATTGTTCAGGGGTTTCAACACCTTCTGCGACCATTTGAACATTCATCTTCGTCAAAAGCGATGTCATCGCTTCTAACACGAGCTCGGCCTTTTCCCCAGTGCCTGTAAAGAAATTTCGATCCAATTTAATCACATCAACCGTGAGTTCTTTTAGACAACTCAGAGAAGAATAGCCGTCACCGAAATCATCCACAGCACACTTAAAGCCAATGTTGCGGAGTTTTTCTAAAATGCACTTCGTTAACCCGAAGTCTTTAATAACGTCTGTTTCGGTAATTTCTAACTCAATGTCGTAAGGACTAACTTCATATTGATCGCAAAGATCTTTCAAATGAGAAAAAATACCGGGAATCGTTATCGTCTGCCTCGATAAGTTGACAGAAATCGGACACGGTCGGTAATGCTTCTGATTCCATTGTTGTTTAAACTGGCAAACGGATTCAAAAACATATAGATCCAATTGATGAATAAGGTGATATTTTTCCAGCAATCCAATAAATTGACCTGGTGTCAATAAACCTCGCACAGGATGATTCCATCGAGCAAGCGCTTCGGCTCCAACAATTTTGCCGTTCTTTAGTGACACTTGAGGCTGTAAGAAAACCTCAAATTCATTTTGTTTGAACGCATCCATTAAGGAGGCGGTCATGACCCGATCATCAATGGCTTTCGTAGTACGGCGATGGTCAGAGAAGCAGGAATCATTTAGACCCGTTGAATACTTTCGAGCGACATTGGCGTATTCAAACATAAGATCAACAGAGCTTGAGCAGTCGTTGGGCAAATACACCCCATAACGCAACATCAAGTGAGGCGCCACAGTTTTATTTTTAATGAGACGCGCATCGACCTTTTTACTGATTAAACCAAGACGCTTCAAAATCTCTCCACGGTCTCGGTTCTTAAGAAGTAAGTAAAAGAGATCGCCCGACTCACGAAGCAATATTTCGTCTTCGGCCAACATTTCTTCAACACTGCGATGGATGAACTTTAAAAATCGATTCCCTTCGGTACGACCGAAGTACAAATTGACAAGAGAAAATTCACGAATATCAAAAGCAACAACAGCAAAAGATTCGCAGTCGGATTTCAAAAGCGACTTTGCGCGTTTGAAGAATTGAAAATGCCCCATGCCCCCGGTCATCGGGTCAGAGAAGGCTTGTTTATCACTTTGTTCCACGTCACCCTCCTTGAAATGCTTTCGTCACATACCGGCAGCATGATCGAAAAGAGGCTAAAAAAGACGTTGGAGGGGAAGACCCCCTCACCAACATTCTCCTCTTAATAATCTTTTTTCGCAAATATCAAGGAGTTAGCGTGACTGATTGATTTTCAGTCGCATTGCCGCAGAACAAGAATCAAACGAAAGAAGTCCGGGCTGACCAACAATCGGCGCAAAGGTATGGTAAGATTTTGGGTTCTTGCGTGGGCCGTTAGCTCAGTTGGTTAGAGCAGGGGACTCATAATCCCTTGGTCATTGGTTCAAGTCCAATACGGCCTACCACTTATCACTCCTCTTGTTAAGTCTTCCAGTAATCTTCTTAGCGTTCTACCATCTGTGAAGTTATCAAATTGATCACAAAAACAGAAATCTCTACGTGAATAAGCTCTTAATATTCAAAGATACAATTTCCTTGTAGAATAGTAACATCTTCGTTCTTTTTATCCTTATTTGTCTGTATAGCTTAATGCTTTTAAAGGACGAGGACGTAATAAATTTCGGTGTTAACACTAATAATTTTGTCAGTATCCTCTAGGAGTTAAAAATGAACTTAACTGAAGAGTTATATAAACTAGCAAAAAAAATCGAAACTAAAAAAGCTTCTTTTGAGACCGAAGAAGCAACAAAAATGGGACTCATTGTTCCGTTTATTCAAGCTCTTGGGTACAACGTCTTTGATACTGACGAAGTATGTCCTGAATATGTTGCAACGACTAGCGATAAAAAAGATCAAAGAGTTGACTATGCAATTTTAAAAGATGGTGTACCAATTATTCTGATTGAATGTAAAGTTCTTGGTACACCGTTGGAAGTTGGTCAAGCAGACCAACTCAGAAAATATTTTATCAATGGTGAATTTAAGGCTCCTGTTGCCATTTTGACCGATGGTAATGTCTACAAATTCTTTACTGACCTTATGAAAGAAAATGTCATGGACAAGACTCCTTACATGACATTTACTCTTTCAAATATTAACAAGCGACTTATTCCCGAAATCCAAAAGTTAGGTAAAGAGAACTTCAATCCTGACGAAGCTGTAAGCGCTGCCGAAAAATTGAAATATACAGGCCTCTTTAAGCAATTATTTGCACAAAATATCGAAGAACCTGCTGATGACCTAGTTCGCTTCTTTATTGCAAATAGCGATTTCGAAGCAGGACGAATTACTAGCAAATATATAGAAAAGTTCAGACCTATTTTGAAA
>DBFZTP010000067.1:0-10045 GCA_048520025.1 Candidatus Aphodousia sp. | reverse complement strand
TAATTATCTTGTTTAGGCGGTAGAAGTGATATTTTTGGATTTGCTAAAATTACACAATTGTCTTTAATTAACTCGCAAAAAGTAGAAAAATTTTGATAATTTGCGAGTAACTTCTATGAATTAGACCTTAATTGCCGACTTTATGGCGATTTACTGATTGTTTTCACAATGATTCGATATCAACGACCAATTATTTTGATGCGCCCAGGTGCTGCAAACGATCGTCTTGGAGATCGTTTGATTAAAAACGGTTTCCGTGTGTGGAAGTGGCCTGCGTTTACGATTGTGCCGCCGTCTGAGCCTGAGCGTGTTCAAGCCCGTTTATCTGATTTGTCCAGTTTTGACATGGTGTTGCTTGCAAGCCCTACTGCCGTGGCGGCAAGCGCGGTTTATGTTTCTCGTTGGCCTGCCAATATTGAATTAGCCACATTAGCTTCGAGCACCGCTCGTGTGATTCGGGCAGCTTGGGGTGAAAATACGAAGGTTTTATGTCCAGAAGGCGACACGGTGGATTCGGGTTCTGAAAAGCTTTTTGAACTTTTAAAACTTCGTGGTTTTCCGGCTCGTGTTCTTATCATTCGTGGCCAAGTTGGCCGTGAATGGTTAAAGGAGCAGTTGATTTCGCACGGTACAGACGTTGAAGTATTGCCGGCTTATCAGCGTGCTCCGTTAGAACTTGATACCGATCAGACGATTGAACTTCAAAAGGCGGTTAATGGGCCGGCGCCCATTATCTATTTGACGAGCACTGACGCCGTAGGCGTGCTTTTGCATGCAGTTAAAGGTGTGAGCGCTGCTCGTGAATGGCTGCAGCGTGCTTTTGTACTCACGATTCATCCTAGAGCTAAAGCGCTTCTTGAGGAAGTGGGCTTTAAAAATGTCGGATTGATTTCTACCCGTGATGACGAAGTTCAGCGTGCCGTCGAACATCTTTTGCAAATGGATGCTTAACGCAAGCAGTCTCAAACACGTTAAAATTAATCTGTTTTGAATCTTTTTTTATTGAAGGAATACGAAGAACATGTCCGCTTATGTTTTAGGTCATAAGAACCCTGACTCCGACAGCATCATTTCTGCCATTGCTTGCGCTGATCTGTATCAACGCCGTGGCTTAGATGTGGTGGCCGTTGCTCAAGGTAAGCCCTCTCCGGAAACGGCTTTCATTTTGGATCGTTTCGGTTTGACGGCTCCGGAAGTCATTGACTCTGTGGCCGGTAAGGACGTCTACTTGGTGGACTACTCCGACAAGGCTCAAGCTCCGGCTGATATCGACCAATGTAACCTCAAGGGTATCGTTGACCATCATAAGTTGGGTGACGTGACGAGCTCTTCTCCGATCGAATGCATCATTTGGACGGTGGGTTGCACGAACACGATTTTGAAGCGCATGTATGACTACATGGGCCACAAGATTCCGGCAAACATCGCCGGTGCCATGCTTTGCGCCATCCTTTCTGACACGGTGATCTTCAAGAGCCCGACGTGCACGGAAGAAGATAAGAAGGTGGCTGCTGAATTGGCTGCTATCGCTGGTGTTGAAGACATCGAAGCTTTAGGCATGGAATTGTTCACCGCTAAGAGCGCCGTGGCCGGTGTTCCGATGCGTGATTTGATTTTCCGTGACTTTAAAGACTTCAGCATGAACGGTGCCAAGGTTGGTGTCGGTCAATTGGAATTAATCTCTTTGGACTTGGTCAAGGACATCAAGGAAGAATTGAAGGCAGAATTGGCTGCCGTTAAGAGCGAAGAAGGTCGTCATACGGCCATGCTTTTGTTGACGGACATCATGAAGGAAGGCAGCGAACTCTTGTTGGTTTCCGATGACTGCAACCGCATTCTTGCCGGTTTCGGTATGGATCCAGGCTGCTTGGATATGAACGAGATGATTTGGATGCCGGGCGTCATGAGCCGTAAGAAGCAAGTGGTGCCGGCTCTTGAAGCCGCCTTTCGTGGTTAATTTCTAGGCCGTTCATTTAAAATGGGTCGTGAGTCGTTAGCTTGCGACCCTTTTTCGTAGCAAGACGCTCTAATTGAATCGAGTATTTCTCATGACCGTTTATATTTGCTCTCAAAGTTATCGACTGTTCGATCCCGATCATAACTGTCGCTCGTTGGTGGTGGGTATCCGTTCACGCCAATATGCCAAGGGTGATGTGTTGGTTTTACCCGCACAGTTCATGAACGGAATGATTGAAGAACCGAACGATGTGCGTGATGCACATTGGGGGAAAATGCAGGGGGCTCTGAACCGATTAATGAGCGGTTTGAAGCGCTCCGGTCTCACGGTGATTTTGCCTGTCAAACGCATGGACGGTTATGACGTCTACAAAATCGTTGATGGCGTAGCCGAAGTTTTGCCCTTTGAAAGTTTTGAAGGCGGTTTTACCGTTCGTCAACCCCTTGAGAGCGAACCTTACGATTTAATTTTTCGAACGGCCTGTGTCGGAGAAGCTTTTAAGCCCGCCTTGCCTTCTTCGTACGTCTTGATTGACGGGCAAGCCTTTACTGATGATGGGCGTGTTTATATCGGTCAATGCAAAGTGGTTCGCAATGGTCGTACACGTTCAACACACTTGGCCAGCGACAAGATTATTTCGTTGAACGAAGGCGGTGCTGCGCTTTTAAGCGATCATCATATCCGTTATGAAGGCATGCGTGTTGCGCTTCGTGAGTACTTAAACCGTTGTGGTTTCTCAAAGGTCACGATCGGTTTATCCGGAGGCTTAGACTCTGCTATTGTCGCCGCAGTGGCTGTCAGTGTCTTAGGCAGCGATCGAGTCAACGTCTTTGCTCTTCCTTCTTGCTACACGAGTGAAGCCAGTTTTAAAGACGCACGAGAGCTTTGTGCTAACTTAGGGTTGCATTTACGCATGATTGACATCATGCCTGCTTTTAAACTTTTAGAGAGTACTGTCAATGATCAGCTTCCCTATGGGCTTGATACGGGGTTAATGAAAGAAAACCTCCAAGCACGTATTCGTGGGGTATATCTGATGGCACTCAGCAATGCCGACGGTTCCCTCGTGTTAAATACGGGTAATAAGAGCGAGTTGGCCGTGGGTTACTGCACGCTCTACGGTGATATGGTCGGAGGTTTGGCACTGTTGTCTGACGTCTATAAGAGTGACCTTTATGCTATGTGTGAAGCGGTGGACTTCTTGCGTGAGACGATTCCTTCAAATATTTTGACAAAGGCGCCGTCAGCAGAATTGCGAGACAATCAAACCGACCAGGATTCTTTGCCGTCCTATGACGTACTCGATGCCATCTTGCATCAAATGATTGAAGAAAAAATCGATGGAGCCAAACTTCGCAAGCGTTGGGGATCAGACCTTGCCCAACAAGTGGTACGATTAGTGAAACGCTCCCAGTTTAAGCATCGTTTGGCCCCGATGGGCGTGCGTTTAAGTGAACAACCTCTTAAGGGGTTATCATCTGTGTTTTTTGAAGGTCTT
The DNA here is from genome assembly GCA_048520025.1 of Candidatus Aphodousia sp. Classification (GTDB taxonomy): domain Bacteria; phylum Pseudomonadota; class Gammaproteobacteria; order Burkholderiales; family Burkholderiaceae_F; genus Aphodousia. Next base: position 6,590 of record DBFZTP010000067.1, on the reverse strand, counting down.
TTGGTGGATCGCCGATAAAGGATAGTTATGAAACAAGTTGTCGCCATTATCAAACCGTTTAAGTTGGACGATGTCCGTGAAGCTTTGGCCGATATCGGTGTTCAAGGGTTGACCGTCACGGAAGTCAAGGGCTTTGGCCGCCAAAAGGGTCACTCGGAGCTCTACCGTGGGGCAGAGTACATGGTGGATTTCTTACCTAAAGTGAAGATTGAAGCCGTGATGAGTGAAGACTTGGTCGATCAAGCAGTTGAAGCCATTCAAAAGTCTGCTCGCACCGGCAAAATCGGGGATGGGAAGATTTTTGTCTTTAATGTTGAACAAGTCATTCGCATTCGTACCGGTGAAACCGACGAAGACGCTATTTGATTGCTACTTTGTTTCCATGAGCCCGATGTTTTCCAATTGCAAAGCATCGGGTTTTTCAATTCTTTTGACTTACATCAGTATTTTTACTTTTCCGAATCTCTAGAATAGATAGCACTACGACATCTGAATTTTGGGTTAATTGCTTTTTAATGGGTTTGTATTTCGATGTTGGGTTTGATTGAGTTTATTTCATTCAGTCGTGGCGTTACGGTCGTAGTTCTTTGTTTTTTCGCTTGACGATTTCCATCTTGCAAATGCTTATCCCATTGAAGAAAGAAATGGGTATTTATCATGTTTTACATTCAAAAAGCATTTGTTCAAGCCACCTACAGTGTAACGACGCTTGCAGCTCGCATCTTCATTCATCCCTTATCACCTTCTTTGGGAACGCCAACGGGAGAGAGTTGGAAAACGGTCAACGACAAACTCTTTGCTCAAGTGCCCAGTTCCATTCTTTTGGAGATGACAATGAAGGAACTTAACCGAGAGATGAAGGGGATTGGTTTGGAGAACATCAGCGGTTGGATTTTTAATTCTGATCGAACGCTTGATGTCTCACAACTCATGGAGCGCTACAGCCTTCGTTACACCTCTTTAAGTCGCGGTATTTTTGCCGATGAACTTATGGAGGCATTAGATCGCCTTTTCACCGAAGATCCTCGTTTTCAGGGGCGATTGAGTGTTTGCAATGACAAGAAAGAGGCGGTGGAAGATGTCACTCGTAGAGTGTTAGCGCAACTGCGTTTTACGTGGGAGCTTGACCGTATTCAGATTTCAGATGCGAGTGCGCTAGGAGTGCGCCTTATGGTGGAATTCCAAGATGTGTTGTACCGTCGTCTAGATCAATGCACAAGGGACGCTTACTTGATGCCAGCGACTCGATTCAAGCGCTACGAATATTTCTATGAAAAGATGGTGCAGTTTCGCGGACTAGACGCTCGATTTGATCGCGTATTGGCAGACTACCATGCCGCCATTGCGCTTTTCCCCGATGACGGACGCTCCCTTTTCGGGACAAAATTGGATGATTTCTGGGCCCGTTTGCAAGCGTTGGGTGCCTATCTCACGGATGAATTACAAAAGGATCTCTTTGATGAGTCTTCTGTCTATGACGAAGATTTAGATAATCTTTGCGGAGACATTGAAGATGCCTTGTTGGCAGATATTGTTTTGCAGGAATTGACGACAGGAGAAGAAGAGCCGAGTATCGCAAAGGATCCGGTATGTGAAAAGTTGGCGCCAAAGAGCCAACAGACAACTCAAGAATTTTCGCAATTGGCACTCAATTTCTAGCATTTGTAGCGATTGAGATGTTTCCACAGAAAATTCGCCTATACTAGTAGTTACATATTGGAAAGATTAGGAAAAAGACATGTCCAGTGTTTTGTTGATTTTGCCCGATTTCATGATTATCTTGCTCGGGTATTTGCTTCGACAATTCTTAAAGAACTCATTTTTCAATGAAGGCTTTTGGAAGGGTACAGAAAAGCTTGTTTTCTACGTGCTTTTCCCACCCATGCTTTTTACGTCCGTGGCCAACGCTAAATTATCTTTGGCGGAGGCTGGCACGTTCTTAAGTGTGGGTATTGCTGCCATGATGGGTGGCGTGCTTTTCTCCTACGCCTTACGTTTTTTTATTAAGGGTGACGGTGTTACACACGCCTCGGCTTTTCACTGCGGGTTCCGATTTAACACGTATATTGGCTTTGCCATCGTGAGCCGTCTCTACGGTCAAGAAGGCTTGGCTTTGATGTCGCTTTTGATTGCTTTTTGGGTTCCGATCAGCAATTCCATCGCCGTGGCAGCATTAGCTTCTGCCGTCGCTAAGAAAGAGCAAACGGCTAACGAAGGTGGCGTCTTAATGAAGACCTTGAAGTCCATCTTTACCAATCCTTTGATCATTGCGACAAGCGCTGGGCTTATTGTAAATATCACAGGTTTGGCAATGCCTGAAGTCGTGATGCATTTCTTTAAATCTTTGGGTAACGCTTCGCTTGCCATGGGGCTTTTGTGCATTGGGGCCGGCTTGAAGATTCAAGGCTTGGTCTCTCAATGGCCGCTCATTACGGCTAACACCGTCGAACGCCTGTTCGTTTTGCCGGCATTTGCCCTGGTTATGTGTTTGGTCTTTGGTTTACCGACAGTGGCAGCCGGCGCCTTGATGTGCTTTGCTATGTTGCCGACAGCACAATCGTGCTATGTGATGACAGCGGCCATGCGAGGTGACGCACCGTTGGTAGCAGGGATTACAACGGCTCATACATTGACGGCGATTGTCTCCATTCCATTTTGGATTGAAGTGATCACGAAGTATGTTCCCTTATAGTCATTAGACTGAGATAGTCACAAAACACTTGCGATGGATAGAAATGTCATCGCAAGTTTTTTTTCAAAATTTATCCTTTAACTAATTTTGACACTGCAATGGAGTAGTTTTGGGCAAGAATCTCCAAATTTCATGCATTCTTCAATGGTTCTAACTCTTTAATCTATTAAGTGTCCCTTAGTGACAAATTATGGGGAAAACTATGAGACGAGAACACTTCAATTCAATGACGTTAGTTTTTGCCTTAAGTGCAGGGCTTTCTTGTTTTACTTCGGGCGCTTGGGCACAGATCTCATCGTCCGATAATCAATCCATGAATAAGGAGATGGTCATGGAACAAAAGTTAGGACCATTTGCTCGCGGTGAAGCCAATACCGCATACGGAAAATATTTTGTTGGTAACAGCTACCTTAATATGTTGTCAATGCAAGGCGTTGTCATTGGCAATGTGACTTTCGAACCGGGTTGTCGCAATAATTGGCACGTTCATAAAGCAACAAAGGGTGGTGGTCAAATCTTGCTCTGTACGGCGGGGCGTGGTTGGTACCAAGAGTGGGGCAAGCCCGCTCAAGCGTTAAAAGAAGGCGATGTTGTCGTGATTCCGGGCGGCGTCAAACATTGGCATGGAGCTGCTAAAGACAGTTGGTTCGTTCACTTATCCATTGAGGTTCCTGGAGAAGGGACGGGCAATGAGTGGCTTGAACCCGTAAGTGTTGAAGACTACGAAAAATTACCTTAAAAAAGATACTTGCAAATAGAAACGGAGTCGTGGTTGCTAAGGCCTCGGCTCTTTTTTTTGAAAAAAAAGCGATAAAAGTCGATTTTTAGTTGAAGAAAGGCTCATGGTTCGATACTATTATGATGTTTTTGAGAGGATTACTATGAATACCACAAACGAATTCAACGTCCGTATTATGAAAATCGATCGCTTGATCAGTGAGAAAGGGATCGCAACTTTCGAAGATTTGCAACGTGCAACGGGAGCTGCTCCTGCTACTGTCAAGCGTGACTTGCGCTACATGCGTGAATCCTTAAAGGCTCCGATCGTCTTTTCTCGCATCCGTGGTGGTTACCTTTTTGCTAAGAATCGTGCCGATGCCAAGCGCGAAGACTTCTATGAACGCAAGTCCTCTTGGTTTACGCCCGATGAGCTCTATCACTCAATCAAAACGCTTGAACAATTCGATGAATTGGAAAAGAACCGCAAGGGCTTTTTAAGCCGAGACTTGCGTCAAGTTTCCGCTCGTCTTCGCTCCATCATGTTCGAAGAAGAAGCCAATGTTGACGAATTGAAAAAGCGCATTGTGATTCAAGAACCGGTTCGCAAGCCCATCACCAGTGAATATTTTGAAGTCTTGGGTCAAGCTTTGGTTCACCGTCAACGTCTTCGCTTGCGTTATTGGTCTGAAAATAAGCAAGAGGAAACGGAACGCGTTGTCAGCCCCATGCGCATGGTTTACTACCGTGGCCGTTGGTATTTGGATGCTTGGTGCCATTCTCGCGGTGCACTTCGTAGCTTCAATGTCGAAAACGTTCGTTATGCTGACATCATGAAAACCGGTGTCAAGCCCATCCCCATGAAGGCTGTGGAAGCCGCATTGGGTGCTACTTACGGTATGTTCCGTGGTGAAAGCCCGCAATACGCTCGTATTCGCTTTGCCGGTCTTGCCGCTAAGCGTGCAAGTCAATTTGTTTGGCATCAGGCTCAAATGGAAAATTGGATTAGCGAAGACGTCTATGAATTGACGATTCCTTTCGCTGACAACAGCCCTGAATTGGTCGGTGACATCCTTCAATTTGGTGCCGGTTGTAAGGTGATGGCACCGCAGAGTTTGCAAGACGCCGTGCGTCATGAACTCGCTCAGATGATGGAAAACTACAAGTAAGGGATCACTGGCGTGACCTTCCGTCGTTACCATTATCGCCATAAAAACCATCCGCGTCCGAAACCCGTAGAGGCTGCCAAACTTGAGCCCTCGTCTGTTCCGATTGAACAGCGCGCTCAGGAAGTTTTCTTCTGCGGGGATCCGCACGGTGGGTTTGATCACATCATTCAGGCTGGTAAAGAACACCGCCCGAAAGCCATGATCATTTTGGGTGACTTGCAGCCACCTGCGCCTTTGCATGAGGTTTTAGCGGACATTTTGCCTTTTGTAGACGTGTGGTGGATTCCTGGCAATCACGATACCGATAACGATTACTTCTACGATCGTTTATGGAGAAGTGAGTTAGCCGGTCACAACCTTCACGGTCGTGTGGCGATGGTCAACGGTATTCGTATTGCCGGTCTTGGTGGCGTTTTCCGTGGCCAAATTTGGATGCCGCCTCAAGCACCTAACTACATGAGTGCCGGGGCTTTCATTCGCCGCATCGGTCGTGGGAATATGTGGAGAGGGGGCTTGCCTCGTCGACATCGCACATCCATTTTTCCGTCAACGTACGATAACTTGATCACGCAAAAAGCTGACGTACTCGTGACTCACGAAGCACCGGGCTGTCATCGTAAGGGCTTTTTGGCTGTGGATCAATTAGCCAAGACCATGCAAGTGAAGTATCTCTTTCATGGTCATCAACATGAAGATCGTCACTATCCGACCTACTATGGCTTTACGCCTCGTGGCGTAGGTTATCGTGGGATTGTGAATTTGTTGGGTGATGATATCGTTCCAGCACAAATCGATCCGCGAGAAGTCGCTGACTATAGCGATAGTCCTTATGAACCCGTGATGAGTTCGGGGATGACACTCAAGCGTTTAGGTTAATTTTCATCCCCTCATCTTGTAAACAAAAAAGGAGAAGCTTCAAACACTTCTCCTTTTGTCTTACTCAACGTACCTGCCGATTACCTTCTCGATCTCTTTGGGTACCTTTTCGGATGGTTTTTCCGCGGTGCCGTATTCACCTTCAGCCCAGAGTCCACGGTATCCGCCTTGTTGACTCGGGGCTGTTGGGGCTCCCCCACGGTGGCCGGCTCCGGTGCCACTAAATTAATATTTGCAGGGTTTTTCTTTCTTGGTTTTTCTTTAACAGAAATCCAAGTCTTAATCATGGCAACACCGATGGCTAAAAGTACCGGACCCAAAATCATCCCGAGGAGACCGAAGGCAATCACACCCCCGAACACACCCAAGAACACCAACGAGATGGGCAAAGGCGTACCACGGGCAATCAAAAGGGGCTTGATGAAGTTATCGACGCTGGCAACAGCCAAAAGGCCCCAAGCGACCATAAACACGGCCAACCCTAATTCACCTTGAGTGTAGAGCCAGAAGGCAACGGGGCCCCAAACCAACGGAGGACCGATCGGCACAACGGAGAGCACGAAAACGGCGATGGAGAGTAAAAGCGTACCAGGAGCACCCACAATCAAAAAGCCGATACAAGCGACGATACTTTGTGCTGCAGCCGTCCCCACAATGCCCCACACAACGCTTCGTGTGGTGTTAACCAAAATGTGGCTTAATTCCTTGCTCAAACCGCCTGAGACTCGCTCAAGTAAAGCTTGAGAGCGCTTGGCAATCAAGTCACCGTCACGGTAGATAAAGAAGGCGATAAAGGCAACCAAGCCCATTTGTACCAAGCCGTTACCTGCAGAAATAGCAAGGTTTAATGCCATGCGACTCATCGGTTGCATGAGGCGTTGAATGAGGTCTGCTAACTTCTTCGGATCAAAGAGGAACGCCAGTTGCTCGAAAAGCCAAGAACCAATGACAGGGATGTCTTTAATCCACATCGGGGATTCGATGTGTTGTACGGAGTTGATAATGCCCGAGATGGCACCCGGCAACTGTTGAGCCACAACCGCTGATAAAAATGAGAGCGGTAGAATCAAGCAGACCGTTAAAAGTGTCACCATTAAAAGCGCTGCAGGCGTGCTGCGCTCGCCAAATGAATTTTT
>DBFZTP010000066.1:0-3146 GCA_048520025.1 Candidatus Aphodousia sp. | reverse complement strand
CGTTTTAACTTGTAAGCAAGCAAGGTGAAAAATCCACCCCAAGCCACATCGGCAATGCTCTTGGCTAGATGGTGATTTCTCATCATGTTCTTCGTTGATAAACTCTCAATAGCAACCGCTTGGTTTTCGTCAGCTACACGTCGAGAGACCTTGTGTAAAAAATCCATTCGTTGACAGCGAACACGCTCATGAACTTTTGCCACCAACTGACGAGCTTTCGCCCGATTTGCACTTCCTACCACTTTTCGGGATAGTTTCTTTTGCTTTCTGCGCAGATTAGCTTGAACTTGTTTTAAATAACGAGGGTTCTCAACCACTTCACCCTTGGAGTCGGTCAAGAAGGTTTTCAATCCCATGTCCAATCCAATGACACCCTCAACCATAATGGATGTTATCAATGGAGGTTCACATCTTCCGTCATCATAAAGAATGGAGGCATAGTATTTGCCACTTGGCTCCAGCGATAAGGTAATGCTTTTAACTTTACCGGTGATCGGTCGGTGGACTTTGGCTTTGATTTTGGAGAGTTTAGGGATTTTGATCCAATTGTCCCCACAAGACACGGAGGTACAGTGATAACTTTTTTGTGTACCGCGACGACTTTTGAATTTAGGGAAACCTCGACCGTATTTAAAGAACCCAACAAAAGCCTTATCCAAATGACGAATTGACTCTTGCAAAGCGATGGCATCATAGTTCTTTAACCAAGCATACTTTCGGGATTTCTTTGCCTTCGATAAAAGAGGCTTAATATCACGTACTGGAGAAAGATTGACACCGTGAGTATGGTAGAAATGCTTTTTGATGTGAAGTGCTTTGTTGTAACAGAAACGAACCGCCCCAAACAATCCGCAGAGGTAATCAGCCTGGGATGAGGTTGGATAAATTCGTATTTTCGTCGAACAAAGCATTGTAGAAAATCTTACGCATTAAATCTGTCAGCGTTTTTAATTATACATAAATAGATCAATATTGGATTTACATATAGATGTTATTTCACAAAGTCTTTCGACTTTGCGCCATTTATCCCGCTAATGAATTAGCGGGGTTTCTGGCGAATGCGCCTAAAACGGCGACAGCAACTAATGATTTCTTCATAATGAACTCCTTCACAACCAATACACAAAGAACCCAAATAACTTCAATTTCTCACTCGTATTTCTTTCACACTATCAACCTATTTACAATTATGTAACCTCTCTGTTGCGTGCGAGCAACAAAAGATTTTTAATAAAATTAAAGAGTTATGCTTAGAAGGTTCAATCGCTAAAACACAAAAAGCCGAGTTTTTAGACTCGGCTTTCGTTATTGAAACGCATAATTATTTAGTGGTAGCGTTTGCTTGTTCTTTTTCAAAATCTTCAATCCAACGTCTAGCGGTGCGTTTTGAGATTTCATGACGTCTGGCAATATCTGAAATCGTCGATTGACTTTCGACGTAATCTTTAATCACCTTTTGACGAAAATCGACACTGTAGGACTTTCTTTTGGGTTTTGACTCCATGAAGTCAGCGTCATAGTGACCCAACTTATATTGAGCGTACCACTCGCGCACAGTGTAGACCGACACATCCAAAACAGCGGCACACGTTTTGTAGCCGTGACCTAGCTCAAAGACGTTGTAGGCAATCTTTTTAAGATAATCGGGTTGTGTATGACCCGGACGGCGATCAGCAGCTGGCATAGCAAGGTATTCCACTTAGTGGGATTTAGAACAAAGCCCCGAGAAGTGATCAATTTCCCAGGGCTTTTCGACTAACTAAATTTGGCAGAAGGTAGTAGTAAACTGCCCAATGTTAGATTAGAAGTGGTGCGTAATACCGGAGAGAACTTCGATCTTATCCGTATCTTCACCGTACTTTTCTTCTTGGTCATAGCCAGCACCAGCGTAAACATACGTGCGCTTGCTCAACGGATACTTATAGAAAGCACCAACATTCAAGACCTTGACTTCGTCGTCCTTAGCAGGATCTGCGAGATCGTTCTTACCAACCATGTAACCGACGGCGGCTTCCAAAGAACCTGAAGCGATCGGAGCGACAACGCTCAAGCTCACGCCATATTGACTGTAATCCATGTCAGTGGCGGTTTGACCTTGATCGTAATAGTTAGCAGCTAAGTAAGCATGAGCAACGCCGAAGTCGTAGTTGACAGAAGCCGTGACGTTCAAAGCATCGTCTTCAACGGTCTTGGTCTTTTCATTGTGACCGATATCCATTTGGCTCACAACCAAGCCAGCACCGAAGGCACCCCATTGACCCGTGGCACCCAAAGCGTAGTAACGATCCGTATCAGACGTACCTTCGTCACCATAAACTTCAACAAGATCACCATCCTTCATGTAGTCACTTTGACCCAAAGAAGCCATAGCATGAACCGTCACACCAGCAAATTCGGGGGAAGTGTAAGCAATGGAGTTATCCAAGCGGCTGTAGGTCTTCAAAACACGACCGTGGTCAACAACGATGTCACCATAACCCGTACCTGAAGCCGTGAAACCAGCAGTCACGTCAACAGAACCCGTAGCGGAATCCAAAGCACCGAAACGACCCATGTGCAACGTACCGTAGTCCGTAGCAACATAGAGACGAGCTTCACGAGAGAATGCCTTCGTGGAATCAGACTCAGAACCATCGTCAGAGTTGAAACCTTGTTCCAATTGGAAGCCAACCGTCAAACCTTCAGAGATTTGTTCAGAACCCTTGATGCCGAAACGGTTACCCGTAGCGTCGCCAGAATTCAAACCCCACTTGTCATTTTCCGTCGTAACGCCGGCTTCAGTCGTCTTTTCGACGTTCATGTAGTTGAGACCAAGGTTGACACGACCGTACAAAGTCACGTCAGCAGCCAAAGCGGAACCAGCAAATGCGCCCAAAACGGCGACAGCAGCTAAAGTCTTTTTCATAATGAATTTCCTTCTTATACAAAAGTATTGAATAACCGAGGATCTAAACAATTCCTGCAGCGATTCTGTATGCATTGTGCGCCATACCCCCCCCCATGTCGTCAAGATTTCACTTGTCGCACCGCTAAAATATGTTGCCTTTTTGCAACAACTTGCTTATTCGTTTATTTAGGAACATTTGAAAACTGAGCTCTCAATCTCACCTTTCTCGAAGAAATCAAGATCGTATCTCATTGATATT
>DBFZTP010000065.1:0-10126 GCA_048520025.1 Candidatus Aphodousia sp. | reverse complement strand
CGTCATCAAGTCTTCATCTTTTTGTCTTAGAAAATTCAAATACGCACCCAATAATGACGTCAATGATTTCTTTGGAGCTTTGATGCTATGTTGGAACTGCATAACGTTTGCAAGCGTTTCGGTGATCGAGACATTTTGACCGATATTAATTTGAGTATTCAAAAGGGAGAAATTGTCTCCATTTTGGGCCCATCGGGTTGTGGTAAAACCACTTTACTGAATTTAATTTTGGGTCTCACCGACATTACAGCAGGCAAACTCTTTTGCGACGGCGAAGACTTAAGCCGAGTTCCCATGCAAAAGCGTGGCTTTAACATTGTCTTTCAAGACTTTGCACTCTTTCCTAATCTCAACGCTTACGAAAACATTGTCTATGGACTTCGTAACCGTCCGAACACATCTAATCAAGAAGAAGTCGATGAACTGATTGACCTTTTGGGCTTGCGTAAACACTTAGATCAACGCATTGATGAGCTCTCAGGCGGCCAAAAGCAACGTGTGGCCATTGCGAGAACCCTTGTTATGAAGCCCAAAGTGCTTTTGTTGGACGAACCCTTATCTGCGTTGGACGGCATTATCAAAGAGTCCATTAAAGAACGTATCCGTCGCGTTGCCCGTCAATATAAACTCACGACGTTGATTGTTACGCACGATCCGGAAGAAGCTTTAACGCTCTCTGACCGCGTTCTCATTATCAATAACGGCAAGATTGCCCAATTTGCCGATCCTCAAACGATTGTTCATGAACCCGCTGATGACTTTATTCGTCAGTTCATTTTGAAGCAACTTAACGTTAAACGCTCCAATATCTTAAAACTCTTTAACGAAACCCATGCCCACGAAGTTCCTCAAAACACGTGGGAGCGTGCGGGCTATCACATCCATCAAGCGGTGGCTTAAGGCGTTTAGGGAGCAGTAAGAATGAGTTTGATGGGTAATGAACGTAAAGATTTAAAGATTCTTTACGTGTTGGTGACGTTGGGGTTGTCTGCCATTTTGCTTTACCCCTTAGGGTGCGTTTTGATGCAGTCCTTTGCCACTCAAGGCGAAGAGGTAGGACTCTTTCATAACTACACTGCGCTTTTAAATCAAGAACGCTTTTGGGTCGCTTTAGGTCACAGCTTTACGGTTTCGGGGCTCTCAGCCTTAATTTCTGCAAGTTTAGCTTTCCTTTGCGCTTACGGTCTTCACTTTACCTTAATTGATAAGCGCATAAAAAAGATTTTCCAAATCATTGTGCTCCTTCCCCTATTCTTGCCGTCGATTACTTACGGTTTTGCCGTGATTTACTCGTTTGGGCGCCTAGGGCTTGTGAGTCAATTGATTGCTCCCCCGCCTTTTTCGATCTATGGCTTTTGGGGTCTTTTGATTGCAGACGTCATTTATACGTTGCCCGCGGCCTTTTTGATTTTGCATAACGCTTTTTACTACGTTGATCGCAATTTCACGATTGTCTCGCGCTTAATGGGTGACAGTCCCCTGCGAACCTTCTACATGACGGCGTTCCGTCCTGTGGCCGGTGCCTTAATTTCCGCCTTCATTTTGAGTTTCTTCTTAGCCTTTACCGACTTCGGTATCCCCGTCTCTATTGCGGGTGAATATAGCGTGATTGCTACGGAACTTTATATGACGATGATGGGCGCCATCCCCAATTTTGGTGAAGGGGCTGTGATTGCCATGGCTATGCTTGTGCCCTCGATTGTGAGTGTCATTCTTCTTCGCTACGCCGAACGCTTTAACTTCCGCTACAACAAGTTAAGTAAAGGCGATGTTTCTGCCAATCCTTTACGTGACCGCCTCTTTATGGGTTATTACGGTTTGATTGCCTTGGCACTTTTATCGGTCTTCGTGGTGATGTTTGTGGTGCCCTTTGTGAAGCAATGGCCCTATCAACCGTACTTTACATTGGATGTGGTCAAACGCATTTTGTCGGACGACGCTGTTTGGCAGGTCTATACCCACTCGGTCGGCGTGGCCCTGGCCTCAGCCTTTGTCGGGTGCGTGGTTTGTTTTGTCGCTGGCCTCATTAAGGCTCGCTCTAATCTCTCGGGCTGGTGCCAAACCACGATGGATATTTTCGCCATGATTGCCAACACCGTACCCGGCATGGTTTTAGGGATTGGCTTTTTGTTTGCGATGAGTGGCACGTGGTTAGCCAATACATTCCTAATTTTAATTTTGGCTAACCTCGTTCACTTCTTCACAACGCCCTACATGATGGCAACGTCTGCTTTTTCAAAGATGAATGCCGGTTGGGAAACGACGGGCGCATTGATGGGCGATAGCTGGATCAAGACTGTCTGGCGCGTGATTATTCCGAATTCTTGGTCAACGATTTTGCATATGTTCCAGTACTTCTTTGTGAGTGCCATGGTCACGATCAGCGCCGTGGTGTTCTTAACGGGTGCTCGAACGATGCTTTTGACCACCAAGATTAAAGAACTTCAATACTTTGAAAAATTTGAAGAAATCTTTGTTTTATCCCTTTTGATCTTCTTTACCAATGTCTTTGCCAAATGCCTTTTTGACTACTTGGCCGAGCAGGCAGAGAAGCCCAATAACACTTTCTTTCAATCGTTAACTCGAACGCTTAATCAATTGATTAGCAAACTGTGGGGTCGCAGCGCGACTTCTCAGCCTCTTTCTTAAATTTGGAGACATTATGAAACGCATCTCTGTTCTTACGCTTTCTGTTCTTTCGGCAGCGGTCATGGGTTTGACCGCTTGCGGAGACAAGGCTTCTGACGCAAAGGCCACGCAAACGGCCCAAGCCAAGCAAGTCGTGATCTACACCAATGCCGACGAAGAAGCGCAAACCGCCATGAAAAATGCCTTGGATATGAATGGCTTTAAGGGCGCTTATTTGATGCAATCCTACGGTACGTCGGAATTGGGCGGTAAGCTCGTTGCCGAAGGCACGAAGATCGAAGCCGACGTGGTCACGATCAGTACCTACTACCTTGATAGCTATCAAAAGAAGAACAACATGTTCGCTCCTCTGTCTTTCAAGGTTGACACGATTAATCCGACCTCCAACTTCTACGCCCCGATTTTAGGTAACACGGGTGCCATGTTCATTAATACGGAAGTGATGAAGACGGCAAAGGTCCCGGCCCCCAAGGCTTTGGCTGATCTTGCCAAGCCCGACTACAAGGGCAAGATTTCTGTACCTGACATCATGGGGTCTTCCACCTCTTGGCTCATGACGCAAGCCGTGTTAGCCAACGAAGGTGATGAAGCCGGTGCTAAGACCATTGCTTTAATAGAAAAGAATGCCGGTGCTCACTTGGAAAAGTCCGGTTCTGCCCCTTTAAAGAAGTTGCGCGCCGGTGAAGTCGCCATTGGTTTCGGTCTTCGTCACCAAGCCGTGGCCGATAAGGCCAAGGGCTTGCCGATTGACTACATCGATCCGATCGAAGGTAACTTCCAATTGGTTGAAGCTGCTGCTGTGATCAATAAGGGTGACAAGACCAACCCGAACGCTCAAAAGATGGTTGAAACCATTGTGAAGCACGGCCGCACCGAACTTTTGAAGAACTACCCGGTGGCTCTTTACAAGGGTGAAGAAGTGTCTGCTGAAAATAAACCTGCCAACCCTAAGGTTTGGAAAGAAGCTTTGACGGTTGAACTTTTGCAAGCTCACCAAAAGGCTGTAAAGGCTGCTGCTCAATAATTTAACCATATATAAGGTTTAAGCCCCTCTTTTTAGGGGCTTAATAAATTTTTACCATGATGAAAGATCCGAATACTTTTAAATTACTCACCCCCGGTCCCTTGACCACGTCTTTAACGGTTCGTGAAGAAATGTTGGTTGACCGCTGCACGTGGGATGCTGACTACAAAGCCATTACTCAAGAAATCCGTCAAGATTTATTAGCCCTTGCCCATGTCAATGGCCCTCAATACACGACGGTTTTAATGCAAGGCAGCGGCACCTTTGGCGTGGAGAGCGTATTGAGCTCCATCCCGGGCAACAACGACAAAGTTTTAGTGCTTGTCAACGGCGCTTATTCCGAACGCATGTGCCAAATCCTCACCTACCATAAAGTCGCATTTGACCGTATTGACTTTGCTTGGGATGCTATTCCTGACGCCAATGAAGTCAACAATTATCTTGAAGCACACAAGGACATCACAATTGTCTCCATGGTGCACAATGAAACGACGACAGGTTTGTTAAATGACATTGAAGCAGTGGGTAAAGTCGTTAAGGCCCATGGCAAAACGTTTATTGTGGATGCGATGAGCTCTTTTGGGGCTGTTGACATTGACATGGGCAAAATCGGTATTGATTTCTTAGTGTCGTCAGCCAATAAGTGCATTCAAGGTGTTCCGGGCTTCTCCTTTATCATTGCCAATACGGAAAAGCTTAAGGCAAGCGCCGGTAACGCTCGCTCCCTTTCTCTCGACCTCTATGACCAATGGAAGGTTATGGAAAAGGACGGCGGCAAGTGGCGCTTTACTTCCCCCACGCACGTGGTAGCGGCTTTTCATCGTGCATTAAAGGAATTGCATGTTGAAGGTGGTATCGCCGTCCGTGGCGCTCGTTACGCCAAGTGCAACGCCATGATGCGTGACGGCATGAAAACAATGGGGTTTGATGCGTTCATTACGCCCGATCATCAAGGTCCGATCATTACGACGTTCTTCTACCCGCAAGATGCCAAGTTTGACTTTAAGAGCATGTACACGTACTTAAAGGATCGCGGTTACGTCATTTATCCGGGCAAACTCACCGAACGCGATACGTTCCGCTTGGGTAACATCGGTGAAATTTATGAAGACGATGTTGAACGTGTCTTATCGATTTTCAAGAACTATTTAGAGGAAGTAAACCATGGCTAAGATTGAAGCCGTTATCTTTGACTGGGCCGGTACCACGGTGGATTTTGGCTCTACCTCCCCTGTTTCTGCTTTTATGGAAGCTTTCCGTCGCGCAGGCATTGAAGTGACTGATGAGGAAACGCGCGCTCCCATGGGGATGCTCAAGCGCGATCATATCTTCACGATGCTTCAAATGCCGCGAATCAAGGCCGCTTGGGTTGAAAAGTATGGTTCTGAGCCCACGCGTGAGGATATGGAGCGCATCTATCAAGACTTTGAACCGGCCCTTATGGCTGTTTTAGATCGCCATTGCGATTTAAAGCCCGGTTTATTGGAAACGGTTGAATACCTTCGCAATAAGGACATTCAAATCGGTTCCACCACGGGCTTTACCGAAATTATGATGAAAGTGGTAAAGAGCGAAGCGGCTAAAGCCGGTTACAGCCCTGATACGTACGTTACGGCTGAAGACGTTAACGGTTACGGTCGCCCTTGGCCCTTTATGGTCTTTGAAAACATGCGTCGTCTTCAATTAAAGGACGTTCGTCGCATTATCAAAGTGGGTGATACGACTTCTGACATTCAAGAAGGTAAAAACGCCGGGCTCATCACCGTGGGTGTGGTTGAAGGCTCCTCCATGATGGGATTAGATCGAAAGGGTTGGGACGCCTTGTCCACTTTTGAGAAAGAAAGCTTGCGCGAACAAACCCGCTATAAGTTCATGCAAGCCGGGGCCGATGCCACGATTAATTCGTTGGAAGAGTTGCCGGCTTTAATTGAAACGCTTGAAGTCCATTAAACGCGTTTACAAAAAACAAGGCTTCGGAAAGTTAAACCTCCGAAGCCTTAAATTTATCAGTTAATCAAAGACTTGATTACATCGCACCCATCGTCGTGATAACAACGGCGTTCACAAAGTCAATCAAGAAGGCGCCGACCAAGCTCACAATGAGCCATGCCTTGGGGCTCGAACCATACTTTTCAGCCATGGCTTGCATGTTAGCCAAACCGTTAGCCGTAGCACCCATTGAGAAACCGATACCGCCGACCGTCAACATCACGGTGTCGTATTCACGCTTAAAGAGGCTAAAAAGCACACCCCAAGCAAAGACCAACATCAAAACCGTTTGTGCGGCCAAGATGACCATCATGGGAACAGCCAAATTCACCAATTCGTGAAGCTTGAGGCTATTGACCGCCATCGTAACGAACAAAACCAAGGTGATGTCTGCGACAGTATTTAAGCTCTTGTCTTCAATACGGAAGGCCTTCCCCTTTTCCAAGTCACTCAAATTACGAATGACAGCTGCCACAATCATGGAACCAATGTAGGCCGGTAACGTAATTACTTGACCCAAAAGGGAAGAGACAATGGAACCCAAGCCCATGCAAATGGCCACGATCCCAACGGCCTTCATCATGTCAGGCGTCATCGAGGGCTTTTCGGCAGCGCGTTCACCCATGATGCCGGCATGCATATCATCAGGTACGTGCAACGTGGGTTCGGGGTCTCCAACGGTCTTCGGCGTCTTAATCTTATATTTACGGATCAACCATTCGCCAAAGGGAGCACCAATCATTAAAGCGGCAACCATACCGAAGGTGGCCGAGGTGATTGCAACGGCCGTACCGCCCACAATCCCGTAAGTTTCTTCAAAGTAAGGTCCAAAGGCAGCTGATGTCCCCAAGCCGCCCATCATTGAGACCGAACCCGCTAAAAGACCGTAGTGCGGATCCAAACCCATGATGGTAGCAAGACTCATCCCCAAGACGTTTTGAATCACGGCCAAAACGGACACTGCTAGGAAAAAGCCTAAAAGGAGCTTACCGCCTTGTTTGACCACTCGGACACTGGCCATCAAACCGATGGTCGTGAAGAAGGCAAGCATTAATAAACTCTGCAGCGTACCGTCAAAATTGACTTTCATGATCTGGAAGTGTTGCAGTGTCGAAAGCGTCACTGCACAAATCATCCCACCGACTACTGGGCTTGGCATAGAGTAACGCTCCAAAATCTGGACCTTGCTCTTAATCCAAACACCAAGGTAATACATTACGACGGCTAAAGCCACCGCTTGAATCATGTTGACATTTATAACCAAAATGTCACTTACTGCATCGTTCATAAAATCTCCTTTTATTTATGTTGTTATGAGACGCGTGTATAGCTAGAGGGCTACGAATTCAATCTACTGCCTTTTGTCACATTTCGAAGCCGTATTTACATTCGTTTCTAGGCGGAAATACCCATGTTTGGGTTGAAATATGGGGCTTTGTACTTAGGAGGGGTGAGAAAAAGCCTCGGTCTTATGAAAGCCGAGGCTTAAAAAATGGTGTGGTGAACTATTAAGCGAGTGCTTGACGAATCTTAGGAATAAGACCTATGTCAGCCGGCAACCAATCTACAGAATCAAGAGTTTCTGTGGTTAACCATTTAGCGGCTTCGTGCTCTTTTAAGACCAACTCCCCGCCCGTGATGGTGCAAAAGAAGCAATGCATCGTAAGATGAAACTTCGGGTAGTCGCACTCCACGGTTTCGACGAGTTCTCCCACCGCAATATCGACTTCAAGCTCTTCTTTAATCTCGCGAACAAGGGCTTCTTGAGGTGTCTCTCCAGCTTCCATCTTGCCGCCAGGGAACTCCCAACCGCCTTTAAAATCACCATAACCGCGTTGCGTGGCAAAGATTTTATCTTCGTGGCGGATGATGGCGGCAACGACTTCAATGCTTTTCATGGCTTATCCCTTCGTGATGTATTCATAAATATCTTGATCAACAGGATGCTGAAGGCGATAGTGAACCTTGAAAACATCCTTTCCATCCGGCATTTTATCCGGAATTGGTTCTCCCGTGGCATCTATTTCACCTAAAAAATAGAACTCTTTAGCCTCACCATCAGCCTTATTTTTTCTAACAAATAAATATATTTTGTTATCTCGGTCATCTTCGGTACGTTTGAAGATATGATCTGCATCTGGAGAAGTTGTTTTTCGACCACTTGTGGACAATACGACTATTTCACTAGGATTTAGAAACTTATCTTCATAGGCGATTGCAGACTCTTCCTTTTCGTAGTTAATAAAAACAGGTAATGTTTTCGTAGTCTTATCGTAAAAATATCCACTGATATTCTGTGCGTTAAGCTTTTTAGTCCAGTTGAATAGGCGGCAGACGTCTTCGTATGTGTACTTCATATTTAATACGAAATCAGTATTTTTATAAGGTTTGCTCCACTTTGTTTTAAAACGTTCGGTCGCAAATGTAAAAATATCATTAAGTAAAACTATAAAATCATCGGAAAAATCATTCTTCAACAAGTCATCACATAATGAAAATCCCGCGTCATCAAATTTTAGAAGTTTACAATCAGGAAATTGGTTTGTATAAAGATTTTGCATATAGACTAATTCTTTATAAAGTTTTGACTCAGAAACTTTTCTTCCAGACTCAATTCTGATTTGCTCAATACAGTGCTCAAACGATACGGCGTGATGATACTTAAAAGCCAATTGTAAAATTACTATCTCGTCGAAACGTTTCCCAGTAGCGTATTTTTTAGACACAAATTGCAGAATACGTTCTTCAATATTACTAAGATGAATTATGTTATCTTTGTCATATTGTTTGACAAAGCTATAGTAAGACTCCTTTGTATAGCCAATAAACTTCAATGGATCTATCCCATTTAAACGATCAAAATCAATCATTTTTGGAATACGGCCTAATTCGTTTTTAATCACGTGATAATGTTCAAGAAGAAATTTCTTCGTCTGAGTCTTGGCTTTATCAATAGACCGATAAATTCGCTCTCGAGAAATTTTGTCGAATTCTACAGTCGAACTGCCTGCTAAAAGTTGACCACCAGGAGTCAAAACCCGACGTAAATTATCTTTGTTGTATGAGCGATCGCCAGATAAGGCTGCAGGAATCATGAAGTTATTGTTGTAATTGGCAATGAAGTCCAAAACCACTAAGAATTCCTTTTCATTTGCCAAACGTAAACCACGTCCTAATTGCTGAACGAAAACGATGGCACTTTTGGTTGGTCTTAACATGATGACTTGATTAATCGCCGGAATATCGACACCTTCATTAAAGATATCAACGGTTAAGATGTAATCGAGCGCATTCTCTTCATCATCTTTTCCTAAGCGTTCAATGGCCTTTTCTCGTGCCTCTTGAGAATCTGATGCACCGAGATGCATCGCTCGTATACCCAAGTCGTTAAATTTTTGAGTAAGAATTTCACATTCGTCACCTCGACTGCAGAAAATCAACCCTTTAACTCGCTTACCGCTCCATCCGTATTTTCTTGAGATTTCTAAAATGTGCTTAGCACGATTATCAGCCGTTAACATTTCTATAGCACGCTCATCTTCGATGACGAGATCATCAACATTAACGTCAGTAATACCGTAGTAATGGAAAGGACAGAGTTGATTATTTTCAAGTGCTTCTTGAAGCGTAATCGTATAGGCGACGTTATTATCAAAGATTTTGAAAATATCAACATCGTCATTGCGAAATGGAGTTGCAGTCATCCCTAACAAAAGATCGGGTTCGAAGTGGTTGAGAATGCGTTGATAGCTTTCTGCACCCGCGTGATGAACTTCATCGATAACAATATGAGTAAAGTGTTTTTTTGCAAATCGTTGATAAACATCAGGTTTGCAGATTGTTTGCATCGTTGCAAAGATGAAGTCTTTGTCAAAGTCTTTATGGGTTCCACTTATAAGACCGGTTGAAACACCAGTACCAAAAATACGCTCAAAACTCGCTTTGGCACTCTTGGCGATTTGCTCACGATGCACGATAAAAAGAATCTTTTTCGCGTCGAGTTCTCTGAGCGCTAGTGCAGCTGCGTACGTTTTACCAGTACCTGTGGCTGCCACTAAGAGCGCTTTGTTTTCACCATCGACCACTAGATGTGTCAAACTGTCGATGAATTTCTTTTGCATTGCATTGGGAACAATTGATTCAGAGATAGCATTGTTCATTGGGGTTGTTGGAAGCTCGGCAAGTAGTTTTGCCACTGCTTTTCTCTGCATTTTCGCGAAGTCATAACGTTTTTGATATGACTGAAGAACATTCTCTACCGGGACAGAGGCATCCCAGAGCGCATTAAATTCTTTTTGAACTTTACCTGCAATCTCCCCTTTCTTTGTGGATGCGAGAAGGATATTCCATTCTTTATTATTTAGTAAGGCTGCTCTTGTAAGATTAGAACTTCCGATGATCAAACGCATGAGGTCATTATTTTGAGCGTCCTCAAAAATGTAGCCTTTCGTATGAAAACCTGTA
>DBFZTP010000064.1:0-4600 GCA_048520025.1 Candidatus Aphodousia sp. | reverse complement strand
GCGAAATTGACGGCGATGATATGCGAGAAGGTTTAACTTGCATTCTTTCCGTGAAAGTACCGCAACCGAAATTTAGTTCTCAAACGAAAGATAAGTTGGTTTCAAGCGAAGTTCGTCCTGCTGTCGAGGAAGTTATTAACGTCGAATTAGCAACTTTCTTAGATGAAAACCCAGCTGAAGCTCGAGCTATTTGCGAGAAAATTGTCGCAGCCTCTCGTGCTCGCGATGCAGCAAGAAGAGCTCGTGACATGAGTCGAAAAACGCTTCTTGGTGCGGGTTCCTTGCCTGGGAAATTAGCTGATTGCCAAGAAAAAAATCCTGCACTTAGCGAATTATTCTTAGTGGAAGGTGACTCTGCAGGGGGGTCTGCCAAAACGGGCCGTAACCGTAAAAATCAAGCTATTTTGCCGTTGCGCGGTAAGATTTTGAACGTTGAAAAAGCTTCTCCGGAAAAGCTTTTGGACAGCGAACAAGTTCGCACATTGGCTCAGGCCTTAGGTTGCCGTATCGGTAAGGATTTTGATATTGAGAAGTTGCGTTACCATCGCATCATCATCATGACCGATGCTGACGTTGACGGTGCGCACATTTCAACGTTGCTTCTGACCTTGTTCTATCGTCAAATGACGCCGTTGATCGAAAAGGGTTATGTTTATATTGCACAACCGCCCCTTTACAAGATTACGGTCAATAAGAAAGACATTTACGTCAAGGACGATCACGAGTACAACAAGGTGATCTTAGATATGGCTTTAAAGGATGCCGCTTTGTATCGAAATGAAAAGGCTTTTGAACAAGGTGAGAAAATCTGGGGCACTGAATTAGAACAATTGGCTGCTAGCTATATTAATAGCTCGGAAGTCCTACAACGCCTTAGCCTAGTCATTGACCGCTCAGTGTTGTTTGCGATCGCCTCGGGCGTTGAAGTGGATCTTAGTAGCTTTGAAGCAGCGCAAAATTCTGCCAATGCATTGTTGGAGCAAGCAAAAGATCAACATCTCAATGTCATTGCTAAGCAAGATCCAGAAACTAATAAGATCTACCTTGCTATTGAAAGAATGGTTTACGGGAATATTCGTCACTCTCGAATGGATTCCCATTTCTTACAAACGGCTGATTACGCAACCCTTGTTGAAACCGCTAAGGCTCTCAACGGCATCGTTGGAGATGGTGCTAAGGTTGTAAGAGGTGGAAAATCGACTGGTGTTAAAAACTTTGAAGAGGCTATTCAATGGTTGATGAATGAGGCTAGTTCTGGTTTGACTCGACAACGCTATAAAGGGTTGGGAGAAATGAATGCAGAACAACTCGCAGAAACCACGATGATGCCTGAAAATCGACGACTCTTACGCGTTCGACTTGAAGATGCGGCTAGCTCTGACAACGTCTTTTCGATGTTGATGGGGGACAATGTTGAACCTCGTCGTGCTTTTATCGAAAATAACGCTTTGTTTGCCAGCAACATTGACATCTAAGTCTCAAAATCCTCCCCCTCTCACCCAAAAGAGGGGGAGTGTTGATTAAGGAGAGAATCATGAGCACCCCTAATCATGACAATCTGGTGGTTGCAGTTTCCTCTCGCGCTTTGTTTGATTTAGAAACAGAGCATCGTATCTTTGAAGATGAAGGTATTGAAGCCTACCGCGACTATCAAACTCAACACGTAGATACCCCTTTAAATCCTGGGGTTGCCTTTCCTTTCATTCGTAGACTTTTGAGTTTGAACGACTATTTCTCTGAAGAGAATGAGCCTTTTAAAGTCATTGTTTTGTCTCGAAATAGTCCTGAATCGGGGCAACGCTTTTTTCACTCTTGCCGTCACTACAATCTTCCCATCCGAGGGGGAGCTTTTACCTCAGGTCGTCCAACATATCCCTATCTAAAAGCTTACGGTGCCTCACTCTTTTTGACAGCCAACTCTCAAAGTGTGCTAGAAGCGACAGCTAAAGGGTATCCAGCCGGTTTGGTATTACCGACAAAAGCGGTCGATGATCCTATGGATAAAGGGTTGCGCATTGCCTTTGACTTCGATGGCGTTGTCATCGATGACGATAGTGAAAAAGAATATAAAAAAGGGGGATTAAAAGGCTTTCAAGATTATGAGCAAAAGCGCGTTAATCTCCCTCATAACGAAGGGCCTTTGATTAAACTCTTTAAGAAGTTAGCTCACTTCCAGCATTTAGATTTAAATATCAACGGAAAAAACAACCCTTACTACGAACCGATCATTCGCATATCAATCGTAACTGCGCGTGGCGCACCTAGTGAAGAGCGATTGATTACAACACTTAAGAGTTGGGGAATGAATGCTGCAGAACTGTTTCTCATGGATGGTTTACCAAAGCACTTTGTGTTGGAACAATTAAAACCACACATCTTCTTTGATGATCAAATTCAACATGTTACGGGATCGGCTGCAGCTGTACCTAGCGTGCTAATTCCTTTTGGCGTGACCCGAGAAAAAGTTATCGAAGAACTAAAGAAATAAAATGGGCATTGAACATGAATTAGAACAGGTTTTTCTCCCCATACAGATTGGGCATTTAACGTTGCCAAACCGAATTCTTATGGGGCCTGTGATTACAGGATTTGAAAAATCGTACGACTATGATCAACTGGCACGTTTTTATGGAGAACGTGCTCGTGGGGGAACTGCGCTCATTACGATTGGCGGCTTCTCTTTCACTTTACTCGGTGCATATGAATTAGGCCAAGCTCGATTTACCTCTCACTCACAAGTAGCCTCGCATCGAAAAATTACCGAAGCCATTCAAAAGGAAGGGGGATATGCATTATTCTCTCTTTCTCATGCGGGCGCCCTTGCTGAGCATTTCTTTGCCGTCAATCCACATCGAATCAATCATAACGGTCGATTCATTTTCAAGATGCCCAACATTGCGATTCGGAAAACGATTCACTTAGCAGCTCAAACCGCTTTATTAGCAAAAGAAGCCCTGTATAACGGGGTAGAAATCGATCTCACGCAAAATAAACTTTTAAATAGTTTTGCCACCCCAGGGCTTAACAAAAGACATGATGAATGGGGTGGGTCGGCTGAGAATCGATTCAAAATTACACTAGAAATGGTTCGTGAGATTCGAAAAAAAGTCGGAGAAGACTTTGTTATTTCGGCTCGTCTTTCGTTAATGGATTTCCACATTGAAGGTAAGAACTGGGACGATACAATTCACTTTGCTCAGGAATTGGTCAAGGCTGGGGTCAATGTTTTTAGTTTTGATTTTGGTACAAACTATATGAACATCCCCATTCATCACGGTTTAACACCTGAAGATGCTTGGGTTCCTTTTGTTGAAATGTTTAGTCAGGAAGTCTCGGTTCCTGTCATTTTCGGAGGCAACTTGCAATCTCCGGAAAAAGTCAATGAAGTTTTGAAGCGTAACCCACATAGTTGCGTGGAATTAACGCGAGCTTTGATCGTAGATCCTTTTTGGTTAAAAAAGCTCGCCTATCATGCAGAACGACTAATCATTGGTTGTACGCATTGCAACCAAGGTTGTTCGCCACATAATATTCTCAAAGAGGGAAAACTCCATTGCATGATGAATCCGACAATGTTTGAAAACTTTCAGGAAATCATGCAACACACGGATAACCCTAAAAAAATCCTTGTTGTTGGTGCAGGGCCTGCCGGATTGGCTACAGCTGTTTTTGCCGCCCGAAGAGGTCACAGTGTCACGATTTTCGAAGCTCGGGAGGAAATTGGGGGACAAGTTAGCTTTATTAAAAAAGTTCCAGGTAAACAAAAATACGTTTACTTAATTGACCTTTTTAGAAGGCTTTGTAATCGATTTGATATCAAAATTGATACAAATCATAAGGTTACAACACGGGAGCTTGATGAAATTCACCGTCAGTTTGATCGTGTTGTTTTTGCAACAGGCAGTATTCCCGGATGGATTGATATTCAAGGAGCTCCATCAAGCAAGGTCTACCAATACCCGGACGTTTTTGAAAATAATGTCGCGTTGGGCAATCGTATTGTGGTTATCGGTAACAATACAATTGCTCTTGATGTGGCCACGTATTTAGTTCATAAAAACTCAACTCCTCCCACTCGGGACTCTTGGTTGCAAATGTGGGGGATTGGGGATCCTCGAAAATACCCAGCTGGAGTTGTCGGGGTGATTCCGAAAGCCATGACGCCTTATCGGCAAGTGGCTTTATTGGCTAAAGATAAAACCGACTACTCATCCTTCATTCAAGAAGATTTTCGTTCATTTGAGTTACAGTGGTTGCGAATTTTAGGTATTAAAACATTCACTAATGTGAATTTTGATAGTTACGATTCAACGAATTTACATATCTCGTTTGGAAAACATCACGAAGATCCTTATCCAATTCCTGCTGATCATATTGTGATTTGCAATACCCCTTATGCAAATGACGAAATCGCAAAAAAGTATGCGGAAGCTGGATTGAACGTGGATATCGTTGGTGCGGCTCAAGGACCATTCAAAAAACATGAAATTAAAACGATTTTAGAGTGTTTAAGAGATGGCATTGAGTTGGGATCAAAAATCTAATTATTAACAGACTTATCAACATTTTTGTAGTCTTTGGAAAGCCCTGATTTATAGGG
>DBFZTP010000063.1:0-10344 GCA_048520025.1 Candidatus Aphodousia sp. | reverse complement strand
ACTTTTCTCATTTTTCAAGCCCAAAAAAGTCGTTGGCGTTATTCATCGTTATGCGAGCGATCTCTTCGACAGGCAACCCTTTTACATTTGCCAAGAATTGCGCAACATGGGGAACAAATGCCGGTTCATTGCGTTTGCCACGTAAGGGAACAGGAGCCAAGTAGGGACTATCCGTTTCGATAAAGATTCGATCTAGCGGTGCCTTTTTGGCTGCTTCTTGAATGTCTTTGGCACTCTTAAATGTCAAGATGCCTGAAAAGGAGAGAAAGCCGCCTAAGTCCAAGGCCTTTTTCGCAAAGTCCCAATCACCGCAGAAGCAGTGAAGAACAAAACCCACATCATCAGCGTGATTGTTTTTAAGAATGGCCAATGTATCACCTGCCGCATCACGCGAGTGAATGATCAAAGGTTTTTGCGCCAAATGAGCCGCTTCAATGTGAGTGGCAAAGCGAGCACGTTGCCAATCCAAGGGCTCTGAGCAATAGTGATAGTCAAGGCCGGTTTCACCCACGGCCACCATTTTCTCCGAACTCACAAAGTCGGCGATGGCTTGAGGGCTTAAATCGGGGAGCACTTCATTTTGAGGGCTCACGGCAAACGCACCATAAAGTTCAGGGTACTGGGCGCACAGCGCTTTAACGGCAGCGACTTCTTTTTCTTCTGTTGCCACAACAACGGCGCGAGTGACTTGAGCGTCTCTCATGTGGCGAACAATGGCGTCTTGCTCGTTGTTAAAGTCTTCCATGTAGATATGGCAGTGCGTATCAAAAAACATAGTGCAATTCAGAAATTCAATAGAAAAAAGTTAAAGAGGAATTTCGTGTTGAAATTCCTCTGAGTGATTAGCGTCGGGCGGCAGCGTAAAGCGTTTCGATCTCTTGGGCAAAACGCTCTTGAATTTGTCGACGTCGCAATTTCATGGTCGGGGTCAAAAGGCCGTTTTCAACCGTCCAATGATCGCGCAAAATGTAGACATTACGAGGCACACCGTATTGAGGGAAGTGCTTCGTGACCATACGGATACGCTTAACAATCTTGGCCTTTAAGTTGCGATTATCGTTAATGCCTGGGTCATTGGGATCAATGCCCACTTCTTCGCAAAGAAGGTTAAAGTGCATGTCGTTGACAACCACCAAGGCCGTGATGTAAGGACGAGCTTCACCGATGGCAATGACTTGCTCAAATAAGTGATCTTCTTGAATCGCAAATTCAAGGTCAACCGGGGCAATCTTTTCACCGGTACTCGTCACAATAATTTCTTTGATACGACCCGTGATACGGACTCGGCCGCCGTCGCTCAAATCCACTTGGTCACCGGTTCGCAACCAACCATCGTCCGTTAAAGCTTCGCGACTTTCTTTGGGTAACTTCCAGTAACCGCTCATCATGGAGGGGCCCAAGACCTGAAGTTCGTTATTCTCGCCCGCGCGCACTTGGCAACGGGAAAGTGGTTCACCTACGGTGGCTAAGTGGTTATTGACCAAACGTGTGATAGAAATCACCGGGCTATATTCGGTCAAACCGTAGGCTTGACGAAGCATTAAACCCAAAGAGCAGAAGAACTTGGCAACGGTACCATTTAAGGCGGCGCCACCGCAGACAAGGAAGCGGAAGCGATTGCCGAAAATGTCATGAACGCGCTTAACAAAACGATCGCGGTAAAGTGTCTTGAACATAAAGTCCAATTCCGGCAAACCGTCATCTTCAAGCGGAAGATCATTTTCACGACAGAAGTCGCGCCAGCCGGCAGCGATCACACAGTCCATGATGAACTTCTCAGATTCGCCTTCTTTGGCCACTTGTTGTTGAATTTTGGCGTAGAACTGCTCAAGCACACGAGGCACCGTGCACATTAAGGTCGGTTGGATGTCCGCAAAGTCTTCTGCCAAGCGCATCACACCACGGCTAAAGACCAAGGTCGTGCCGTGACCGACGCAGTTGTAGTACGTAAACGTACGTTCAAAGGAGTGAGAGAGCGGTAAGTAAGACAAGAAAATATCGTCTTCGCCCAAGGGCACTTCTTTGGCAATATCTTGAACGTTAGAAACAATGGCGCGGTGTGTGAGCATTACACCTTTGGGGCGACCGGTGGTGCCGGAGGTATAAACGATCGAAGCCAAGTCTTCGGCTTCGGGGCCTGCCGGCAAATCGTTTTCAGAAACTGTTTGGCCATGTTTTAAGAATTCTTCAACGCCACAATAGCGAACATGATCACTGCAGCCCTCTTCGTCTTCAGAGGTAAAGACCACGTGCTCGAGATCGGGCAATTGCATATCGGCCGTGAAGATGGCGTTCCAACGAGCTTTTGTTGTCGTCACAAGAAAGCGCGAGCCACTGTCGGCAAGGATATAAGCAGAGGATTCCGGCGTATCAATAGCATGAAGGGGAACGGCCACTAAACCGTTGGCCAATGCTGCTTGGTCAAAGATCAATGCGTCCAACGAATTGATCAAAAGCATGGCAACACGATCGCCTGGCTTAAGACCCAAGGCATTTAAAGCCTTTCGCCATTGCATGACGCGAAGACCAAACTCGCGCCAGGTGACACTAATCCACTTTTCAGCGTCGTAATCATAGTAACGATAGCCTTCACGATCGGGCATAAACATTAACGTATGCTCGAGCATTTGGGGCAAAGTTTTAAAGTCATCAATGGTCAGACGAGTTGGCATCATTTGCAATGGTCCGGAAAACAAATTCTTAACTGATAAATTTTACAGAAAATATTTTGAAACTTTTGTCTTGAAAAGGACGATTTTCAAAGAAAAAGCCCCGATTTTTTCAATCGAGGCTTTGGATACCATCAGTGATGGATTACTTTTGAGCGTAAAGCTCAGAGATACGGTCTTGGTAACGTGCTTTGATGATGTGGCGCTTTAATTTAAGCGTCGGCGTCAACATGCCGTTATCAATCGTCCACGGCTCAAGCGTCAAGATGGCCGAACGCGGTACACCGTATTGGGGGAAGCCGTGGCAAACCTTCTTTAAGCGCTTAACGATATTGATTAAAACCTTCTTATCCTTCAAGCTTTGCGGATCAGCGGGGTCAAGACCTAAGTCAGCCGCCATCTTTTCCCAGCGCTTGGGATCTAAAACGATCAAAGCAGAGATGAAGGGGAGGTTTTCACCTATTGCCATCGTTTGAGCAAAAAGCGGATCCGTTTGCATGGCCATTTCGAGGTCACCCGGCGGAATCTTTTCACCGGTGCTTGTCACAATAATTTCCTTGATACGACCCTTAATACGAACATGACCCGTGGGCAAAATGTCGGCTTGGTCGCCCGTGCGGAACCAACCGTCTTCTGTGAAGACGTCTTTCGTTGCATCCGGACGGTTCCAATAACCCTTCATGACCAAGGGGCCCTTGACTTGCAATTCATCATTGTCACCCAAGCGAGCTTGCATGTTGTCAATGATGGGACCAACCGTGGCCGGATTGTTTTTGCCCATCAAATTAACAGAGAGCACAGGAGAGGTTTCCGTTAAACCATAACCTTGATGAATCGGTACACCCAACCCGATGAAAGTTCGAGCAATTTTGTGATTTATGGCCGCGCCGCCAGAGACGTAAGCATGAGCTTTCGCTCCGCCGAAAACCGAGCGTAAAGTCGTTCCTACTTTGTTATCTAACCACTTGGCAACGAGCGGATCCATGAATTCACGCCACGTGTGTTCAACTTCCAAGTCGTTTTCTTTGCAAAAACGACGCCAACCCACTTCAACAGCCCAATCGAAGATATAGCGGACAACGGCGGATTGCTTGGAAAGCTTATCATTCAAGCGAGCGTAAATGGTTTCATAAATTCGAGGAACGGACATGAAAATAGTGGGTTTTGCCACTTTCAAATCATCCATGATTTGAAGAATATTTCGATTCATGTACACGTGGTTACCCATACCGAGCGCCATGTAGTAAGACGTAGCACGTTCGAATGTATGAGAAAGGGGTAAGAACGAGAACCATACATCGTCCGGATAAGGACAGATGTTTTGCATAACTCCTCGCGCGCACTCAAGAATGTTATTGTGCGTGAGCATCACGCCCTTAGGACGACCTGTGGTACCGGACGTGTAAACAAGGTTCACCAAGTCATCGGCTTCCAAGTGCACTTCAGGTAAAGATTCATTTTCAGCGGCAGCCAACCAATCTTCTAAACGAACAACTTCAACGCCGTTGTTGTTGACGAGATCGTCTTCTTGCAATTCATCATCGGTGATGACAACAATTTTCAAATTGGGCAACGTTTCGGCTTGACGGATGTTCTTCCACTTCAAATACTTGGCCGTCACCAAAACACGACATTGGCTGTCATCAAGAATATAAGCGCTCGACCCCGGGGTGTCGACTGCATGCAAAGGTACCGTTACCAAACCACGACGAATAGCGGCTTGGTCAAAACAGATCGCGTTGACACAGTTATTGAGCAACATGGCCACGCGGGAGCCCTTTTCCAAACCTAATTTGGCAAAGGCCTTTTCCCAAGATTGAATGCGTTCGTGCAATTGACGGTATGACAACGTGACCCAAGCTTTTTCGCTCGCAACGTATTCGGTCAATGCGGGAAGATCGTCGTGACGGCCCAAATGATGCGTAATCAACTCCGGCAACACTCGGACTTTCGTGAAGTCTTCAAAGCGGGAGGTTGCGGTTTCTTTATCCATGTAATCGAGTTCCTAAAACGAAAAATCCGACGGCTCTGAGGTAAATGACTCATGAGGTCGGGAAAACCTTAATAAAATATGCTTAGAAGGATACCTGCAAATAGTGTATTTGTTAAGAGAATCAACCGAATGGATTAGCCTGTTAGGACAAAATGGATGATGTGATGGCAAAAAGTCCTTTTTTCGACTTAAAACAAGGAAATAAGGGTTTTGTCTCATAAGGAAATATCCTTAAAAACTCATAAAAAACAATAACATTGCGTTGCTTCTTTGATATAAAATGAAAGTCATAAAATTTGTATGCATGTAGCTCCTCCTCATACGAGTTTCTCGTTTTGGTCGACGTGTCAAACTCGGACATGCATCGTGAAAAAGGTTACGGAAGGACGGCAACATCTTTCGTGACCTTTTTTCTTGCCCAAAAATTACTCAATTTCCCTCCAATCGCTTGAAATCATTCAAAAAGACAGAAATTACAATCTATTGTTGATGTAAAACTCACAAACACTACATATTGCGTCAAAGGGTAAACCCTAATCAATTATTTTTTGACCTTTTCTTCTGATATTTCAATCCCTTTTTATATTTGCCCGAATTTGTAAAAGACAGAACTTGTATGTGCCTATTTTTTAATCAAATGACCCTCCTCAAACTTGATAAAGTCAAGAGGTTGAAATTTTTTTTGAAGCAATTTGGAGTAGGTTCATGAGCGACAAAATTTTGCAGCATCTGATCAAACGCGACGGATCCATTAAAGAATTTGACTATCGCAAGATCAGCTCTGCTATCGCCAAAGCCGGTAAGGCCACGGGCGAATTCGATACGGTTCGTGCCGATCAGTTAACCCAAGACGTGGTTCTGCCCAA
This sequence comes from Candidatus Aphodousia sp., assembly GCA_048520025.1. Lineage (GTDB taxonomy): Bacteria > Pseudomonadota > Gammaproteobacteria > Burkholderiales > Burkholderiaceae_F > Aphodousia. Next base: position 4,816 of record DBFZTP010000063.1, on the reverse strand, counting down.
CTTGAAGCGTTTAAATATTGTGACGCCTCACATTGAGCAAGTGCAAGACGCCGTTGAACATGCGCTTTTTGATAGCGGCTACTTCAAGACGTTGCGTGCTTACATTGTCTATCGTGAACAACGCCACCGCGCTCGTGACGCTCGCCAAAGCTGGGTCAATGTTGAAAGTTCCATTAACGAATACCTTCAACAATTGGACTGGCGTGTGAACGCCAACGCCAATCAAGGCTACTCTTTGGGCGGTTTGATTTTGAATGTGTCGGGTAAGGTCGTTGCCAACTATTGGCTCAACCATATTTATCCTGCTGAAGTCGGTAAGGCTCACCGTGAAGGTGATATCCATGTGCATGATTTGGATATGCTCTCAGGTTATTGCGCCGGTTGGTCTTTGCGTACGCTTTTAAACGAAGGTTTAAACGGTGTGCCGGGTAAAGTCGAAGCCGGTGCGCCTAAGCATTTAACATCCGCGACCGGTCAAATTGTGAACTTCTTAGGTACCATGCAAAATGAATGGGCCGGTGCTCAAGCCTTCTCCTCTTTTGATACGTATTTGGCTCCTTTCATTAAGAAAGACAATTTGCCTTACTCCGAAGTGCTTCAAAGCATTCAAGAGCTCATCTATAACTTAAATGTGCCCTCGCGTTGGGGGACGCAAACGCCCTTTACGAATTTAACGTTTGACTGGACCTGTCCGGAAGACCTTCGTGACGAGCACCCGATCATCGGCGGCAAGGAAATGCCTTTCACGTACGGCGACTGTAAGCCCGAAATGGACATGATCAATCGTGCGTACATCGAAGTGATGACCAAGGGTGATGCCAAGGGCCGCGTCTTCACATTCCCGATCCCGACTTATAACATTACGCCCGACTTTGATTGGGAGTCGGAAAACGCTGAGCACTTATTTGAAATGACGGCTCGCTACGGTTTGCCGTATTTCCAAAACTTCATCAATTCCGAACTCAAGCCCAACATGATTCGCTCCATGTGTTGTCGTTTGCAATTGGACTTGCGTGAGCTTCTTAAGCGCGGTAACGGCTTATTCGGTTCGGCCGAACAAACGGGCTCCGTGGGCGTTGTGACGATTAACTGCGCTCGCTTGGGTTACTTGTTCCGAGGGGATGAAGAGTCGCTGATTAAGCGCTTGGACTATTTGTTAGATTTGGCCCGCACGAGTTTGGAAATTAAGCGCAAAGTCATCCAACGCCATATGGATCAAGGTCTTTTCCCGTATACGAAGCGCTACCTCGGTACGTTACGTAACCACTTCTCCACGATTGGTGTTAACGGCATTAACGAATGTATTCGTAACTTCACGCAAGATGAGCATGATATTACGGACGAGTGGGGTCACACCTTTGCCGTTCGACTCTTGGATCACGTGCGTGCTCGCATGGTTCAAATTCAAGAAGAAACGAGCAACATGTATAACTTGGAAGCAACACCGGCTGAAGGCACGACTTATCGCTTTGCCCGTGAAGATAAAAAGCGCTTCCCGGACATTCTTCAAGCGGGGACTGCCTCCAATCCCTACTACACCAACAGCTCACAATTGCCGGTGGGTTACACCGACGATCCCTTCTTAGCGTTGGAAATGCAAGACGACTTGCAACGCAAGTACACAGGTGGCACGGTATTGCACTTATATATGTCCGAAGCCGTGAGCTCTCCGAAGGCTTGTCGTGAGTTGGTTCGTCGTGCTCTGACGCGCTTTACGCTACCGTACTTGACGATTACGCCGACGTTCTCGATTTGTCCCAAGCACGGCTACATCTCCGGTCGTCATGATTTCTGCCCGCTCTGCGACGCAGAACTCATTCAACAAAAGAAAGCTCAAGCTGCTTGTGATTGCGAAGAGGGAAAGTAAAAATGCAAAAAGACGAAAACAAAATTGAATTAAAAGACAGCGAACGCCAACCCTGTGAAGTATGGACGCGTGTGATGGGCTACCATCGTCCGGTCTCATCCTTTAACACGGGTAAAAAAGGTGAGTTTGCCGAGCGCAAGTACTTCGAAGAAAGTAAGTGCGACTTGAACAAGTAAAACGCTCGAAACTTAAAGCGTCGCACGAAAACTGTTTGTGCGACGCTTTTTTAAGGAATCCCCATGACTCAACGCAACGCGACTGACTTAAAAATTGCCGGCATTACCCCGTATGCAAGCATTGACTATCCGGGTAAATTTTCCGCTGTGGTCTTTGTGCAGGGGTGCCCTTGGCGTTGCCGTTATTGTCATAACCCCCATATGCAACCGCGAGAGTTTAATCCCGACTATGTTCATTCAAGTTGGCAAGAGCTGATGACGCTTTTGGAGCGTCGCAAGGGACTCTTGGATGCTGTTGTCTTTTCCGGTGGTGAACCTACATTGGATCCGGCGCTCGAAGACGCCATGCAAAAAGTCAAAGCGATGGGGTATTTAGTGGGTCTTCATACGTCAGGCTGCTACCCCACACACTTAGAGCCGTTACTTAAATGGGTGGATTGGGTAGGACTTGATGTTAAAGCCTCATTATCCGATGAAGAGGCTTATCGCTACATTTCTGGGCTGGAAAAAGGGGAACCGGCTTCAATGGTTTTGTCCTGTTTGAAACTCATCCAAGACGCTGGCGTTCAATATGAGTGCCGCACGACAGCACACCCAAGTTACTTGCCAGACGACAAGGTCATCGATCTTGCCAAAGAACTTAAAGCGTTGGGGGTTAAAAACTACGCCCTACAAGTCTATCGCTTGCCTCCTCACTTAAATCTTCCCTTTGAGAAAGTGGGCTACGAGTACCCGCAAAAAGAGACGATTGAAACGCTCAAGTCCCTTTTTGAGACGTTTGAGTTGCGACGAGAATAACGCTTTCTAGAGTTGGATGCGCATGCCGCAACCTGCCCACTGAACATCATCAAAAGTTTGAGCCAGACGCGCAGCAGCATGAAACCCCGTGCAGTGGTTGGGTCGCCATCGTTTGACGTTAAAGCTCTTGAGAATTTCCATCCAAGCGTCTAATTCGCTATCCGGTACAGAACAAAGGTGCGTGCCACCCAAGACCGTATCAAATGAATCAATACCAAAGGTCTTTTGCGCATAGGCAAGAATGTTAGGTAGTCCCGCATGAGCGCAACCCAAAACGACCGAGTAGCCACGCTCTCCGTGGACCAATAAACTGACATCGTCCGTGAAGGTATCGGGGATGATGTCACCATTGAGCGTTTCTTCCCACATATCACGAGCGTTAACAAATTTGGAATTTCGTTCCGATTGGGGAACGGTAAAGGTAATCACATCAGGGGTAACTTCAGCCCATGGATCAATTGTGCGATCAATGACACCGGCCATCACGGCGCCACCGCCACCGTTTCGGACGTGATCCGCATCGCTCCAACGTTGCTTTTCAAATCCCGCTCCACCCCAAATGGTGGCTTGAGGCGCCATGCGAACAACATCCATGAGGCCAGCCGTGTGGTCAAAGTGACTATGAGAGAGAACGACGTCTTTTAACGCTTTCCAATTTAGGCCTAAGTATTTGGCGTTGTGTTCAAGAGCGTGTTGGTAGCCACCGGTATCAAGAAGAAGGTCGGTTGTTTCATTTTTTAGATGAAGCGAATAGCCCCATTCGCTTTTGAGTTTTTGGTTTTGGCAGAAGTTTTCAACGACAACGGTTAAGAGCATGGCGTTCTCCTTGACTGAGTATTAGAAAATAGTAGCACTGTTTGAGTTGACAGCATTGTTTTGAGCTATGATGATTAAAAGACAGAGGAGAATAGGTATGCCGAGAAATGCGATGGTTGTCGTGGATATGCTCTATGACTTTATTGATGGAAGTCTAGCTTGTTTACATGCTAATGAAGCGGTAACTGAAGCCAAACGTCAAATCGAAGAGGCTCTTTCTAAAGATAAAGACTTCCCGATTCTTTTTATTTTGGATCATCATCCCCAAAATCATTCCTCATTTAAAGAGTTTGGTGGTATTTGGCCTTCGCACTGCGTGGCCGGAACGCGTGGAGGGGAAATCCACGATGAACTCAAACCGTTTATTAAACCGGAGCGCTCTTTTTATAAAGGTTGCGAAGTTGATAAAGAACAGTATTCGGGCTTTGAGGGTGTCAATGATAAAGGAGAGAGTTTAGCCAAAGCGCTTTCCGGAATGGGGGTGATGGATGTCACGGTTGTGGGGATTGCAACCGAGTATTGCGTGAAAGAAACCTGTTGGGATTTACATAAGCGAGGCTTTGCCGTGACGCTCATATCTGAAGCATTGGCCTATGTAGACTTCGAGGGTCAGAAGAAAACATTAGAAGAGCTCACCAAAAAAGGCATAACGATCATTTAATTTAACGTTTCAAGCAAAAACGGCTATCGTGAAAACCGATAGCCGTTTTTGTCAGAGTTTGAAAATTAATGCCAAGGGGCCTTGTCTTCGCACATCTTCGCATCTTCTGCGGTGAAGCCTTGAAGACTGTTCTTTCGCGTTTGAATGCAGATAAATTGAAGACCTGCTTCTAAGGCACGAATAGCACGATGACCTTCGGGGTTAATGCTGAACGCATCACCTTTAGCGATTTGAACGACTTCGCCATCGATGTAAAGCTCTCCCTTGCCGTCAATCACGATGTAGAGCTCTTCGTTATTCGTGTGAGCATGGACAAACGGAACAGCTACCATGGGGGGAAGCTTGTTGACCGAGACTTCGCAGCCCGTCAACCCCAATACGTTATGAAGCTCTTCGCGATTTTCCATCGTGATAGCGACTTTCTTAAAATTTTTCATTTTTAATCTCCGATAGTTCGATATCGAACCAAATAAGTTTGGAAATGGCAACCGAAGTTGC
>DBFZTP010000062.1:0-3130 GCA_048520025.1 Candidatus Aphodousia sp. | reverse complement strand
TAGAAAAGCCCCTATAGTGGAATGTGAGAATAATAAAAACAAAGCTCAAACTTTTTGAGCATGATTACCCTAAAGGAGGACCTTTTATGCATCTAGGCAAGGTAAAATGGTTTTCCACTGCGAAAGGTTATGGTTTCATTGTCCCTGACAATCAAGAACTGGAAGTCTTTGTTCATTTCCGCACTATTGAAGGCGACGGCCCTAAAACACTTCGTAATAACCAACGGGTTCAGTTTGAACTGCAACAATCCCATCACGGTTGGCATACTACACGTGTGTTGCCGGTAGAAAGAGAAGAAAAAACGCAATGAACATAAGCACCCCCACTATTTGTCTTTCTCGACGAAGATCCTTCGCCCTTGCATGCGCTCTTGCCATGGTTGCGCCGCTTGCTCAGGCCGAGAAAATTACGGTGGGTGATCGTGTGCTTGATGTGGGCGTTGCTCAATCGCGCCAAGAACATACCAAGGGTCTTCAAGGCGTAAAACACCTCCCCGATACGAAGGGTATGCTCTTTGTCTTTGAACCGACTCGTAAAGTGTGCTTTTGGATGAAGGGCACTCCCATTGATTTGGATGTCGGCTTTTTTGATGAAAATGATCAATTGGTGAAGTATGAGGGCATGCAAGCCAATATGTTGGATTTGCACTGTAGCCCCGTTCCGGTTCGCTATGCCCTTGAAGTACCCTCCGGGTGGTATCAACGTTATGGTATTTCAATCACGACGAAACTGCGTCGAGCAGAAAGGCTTGAAAAGCCTGCCAAAGACGTCGGAGAAAATTAAAAAATCCACTGCTATGTTAAAAGGCCACCGAAAATTCGATGGCCTTTGTCGTATCTGTAGAGTCGGAATGCTTACTTCGCGTTGTAGTAGTTCTTCGCAACAAATTCCCAGTCAATGAAGTGCTTATCAAATAAAGCATTCAAGTAGGCCGGACGAGCGTTGCGGTGATCGATATAGTAAGCATGTTCCCAAACGTCAACCACAAACAAGGGCACATCATCAGAGGCCAAAGCGCAACCTGCGTTCGAGGTATTGACGATTGCCAATTCCTTTTGAGGGGTCAACACCAACCACGTCCAACCGGAACCGAAATTACCGGCAGCTTGAGCCACAAAGGCTTCGCGGAATTTTTCAAACGAGCCCCACTTCTCTTCAATCTTCGTTAACAACTCACCCATGGGCTTTTCGGCACCATTAGGCGTCAAGCACATCCAGTAGAACGTATGGTTCCACGTTTGAGCAGCATTATTGAAAACAGCCGGAGCAACACCGTCACTTGCCAACACGATTTCTTCCAAACCCATGGCAGCAAAGGGCGTGCCCTTGATCAAATTGTTCAAGTTCGTGATGTAGGTTTGATGGTGCTTGCCGTAGTGATAATCAAACGTTTCTGCGGAAATCACATCGCCATATGCATCCTTGGCATAAGGCAAGCGAGGAAGTTCAAAAGTCATGGTCTTTCTCCAGAAAAATGTATAACGTCTTGATGATATCAAAACACTCTGCAGTTAAGTGTGTGCAATTGTTCTAGCCATTGGCTTTGATAGTTTTTGCCTTCAAGGGCTTGGCAACCACCACGCCGTCAATCCAATGCACAGTGAGCTCATCGCTATTAACGCCGACTTGAGAAGACTTCACCAAGCGACCATCGTCTCCCGTCACATAGGTGTAGCCTTTTTGCAAAATCGTTTCGGGACTGGCTTCGACCATTAGCGCTTGTGTGCGCTCCCAACGCATGCGAGCGTGTTTGAGCGTTGCAATTTGTACTTGCGTCATGAAAGCCAGATTACGCTTAACACTTTCTCTGTAACCCGAAATCACCTGCGAGGGACTTAAAAGCGATCTGCTGCTGTATTGAAGTGCCAATGCCCTCTCGCTCAAGGATTCTTTAAAAAGCGCGTGAAGGTCACTTTTCGTTTCATTTAGCGCATATTTCTTGGGCTCATATTGGCGCTGAACAAAAAATGTCTCCAATAATCCTTTTTGACGACGGAAATGTTCCGCTTGCGCTTGAAGGCGCAATTTAGGATTGGGAATCGCTTGACGCAAAAGCGACACTCTTTGCCTCAAACTCTTCAAACGCAGACTCATGAGATGGGCAATCGTTTGGTATCGGTGATCGAGGTCTTGAAATAGCACCTCTTGGTCCTCGGTTGCCGCTTGTGCTGCCGCCGTGGGCGTTGCCGCTCTGAGGTCAGCAACATAGTCCACAATCGTTTCATCGCTTTCGTGACCGACACCGGAGATCACGGGCTTATTCATCTGGGCCACGCATTTGGCCACACGCTCATCATTGAAAGCCCACAAGTCTTGAAGAGATCCCCCGCCTCTGACCAATAAGACGACATCCCCCTCGGATTGATCGGCGCGCATCAGTGCTCTCACGATTTCAGCCGGGGCTTCTGCGCCTTGGACAGACGTTGGAAAAACCGTGATTTGAACGTAAGGGGCACGAAGTTTCAAAGTGCGAATCACATCATGAAGGGCAGCGGCTTTAAGACTTGTCACCACACAAATTTTGAAATTCACGCGGGCAATGGCCTTTTTTCTCGATGCATCAAAAAGGCCTTCGGCTTGAAGTCGTGCTTTAAGCTCTAAGTAGCGCGCATAGAGTTCGCCCAAACCTTCATGACGCATGGCGTCAACGACTAACTGATAAGAGCCCCGTGGCGCATAAATACTCACTCGCCCTCGGACTTCAACCCGATCGCCCGTTTTGGGCCGGAAGGTTACACGGCGATTGGCCCCTGCGAACATCGCACAGCTGATTTCTGAATGTTCGTCTTTGAGGGTGAAATACCAGTGGCCCGACGCAGCCATCGTTAGTCCACGAATTTCCCCCTTGACCCAACAAGGCGGGAAATTGGCTTCCAGGCACGAGGAGACCGCACGGTTTAAGTCCGTGACGGTCCAAATCGGGTTCGGCGCAAAAGAATGAACTTGCTCTTGATAAAACATGAATCATCAGCGAAAAAAAGTTATGCCTAAAAGTATACCGAGTCTGGAAAATCTGCCTCACGGATTCCAAAAATCGCCCTCAACAAAAACAATCACTTACAAGACCTGCGTATTTTTTAGGCAATTAAAGAAAAGCTTGAAGAATTGAGACCTTAGGCAACCTCAGGG
>DBFZTP010000061.1:0-42827 GCA_048520025.1 Candidatus Aphodousia sp. | reverse complement strand
ATCAAAAATAGAAAAAATGTTTGATATCGCTGACAATTTTGCCCCAAAAGAAAACGCCTGAAACGGGAAATTTCAGGCGTTTTGCGTAGATTTCGGTTAATTAACGTTTGCGAGGCAAGCGTTCAATGAGGCTTGACGTGTCTTGACGGCCTTTACCGTTAGCTTGCAAGTCCCCATAGAACTGGTCAACAAGGGCAACCAACGGAAGGCTCGAGCCGTTTAATTTTGCTTCGCTCAAGCAAAGTCCTAAGTCTTTGCGCATCCAGTCAATGGCAAAACCAAAGTCAAATTGACGGTCAATCATGGTTGTGCCACGATTGTCCATTTGCCAACTTTGGGCAGCGCCCTTGCCAATCACGTCTAACACGAGCTTCATATCGAGTCCGGCGTTTTGTCCAAAAGCAATGGCTTCAGACAAGGCTTGTACGACACCGGCAATGCAGATTTGGTTGCACATCTTAGCCAATTGCCCGGCACCCACATCACCAATGCGTGTGACGGCTTGAGCAAACGCCATGACGACGTCGCGAGAGCGATCAAAGACGTCTTGATCAGCACCGCACATCACAGTAAGAACGCCGTTAACGGCACCGGCTTCGCCACCAGAGACCGGAGCATCCATAAAGTGAAGTCCCAAGGCTTTGGCTTTTTCGGACAATTCTCGTGCAACGTTGGCGCTATCGGTCGTGCAGTCGACTAAAACGGCCTCGGCTTTCATCCCGGCAAAGATTCCGTTTTCACCCAAAACAACGCTTCTAAGGTCATCGTCGTTGCCAACGCAGGTAAAGACGAAGTCACAATCTTGGGCAGCTTCTTTGGGCGTCATGGCAACGTGCCCGGCATACGTTTCTTTCCACTTCAAAGCCTTTTCGTGCGTACGGTTATAAACCGTGACATCGTGACCGGCGCGAGCTAAGTGGCCTGCCATCGGAAAACCCATGGTGCCTAAGCCGATAAAGGCGACTTTCTTGGGGGCGCATTGAACGTATTCTTTCATGACTTTTTTCCCGTTATTAATTTGTTTTCATTAGAAAAAAGGCGCTCAAAACACTGAGCGCCTTTTTCAGAACCAATTAGCGAACACCGCGTTCTTTAATCGTGGCTTCGGCAATGGCAACGCACTTACGAGCCAATGTGGCAGTCGGGTCGACAATCGCAACCTTTTTGCCGGCGACTTCAAAATCGTCTTGTTCGTGGAAGATCAAGGGCAATTCCGTGCAGCCCAAAATCAAGACGTTGCAGTCGTGTTCCTTCACCAAGTACTCTGCTGCGCTATAGAGGTCATCGTAGCATTCACCCGTGGTGAAGCCGGCCTTAGCGCCCTTGGGGCCATAAATGGCGGCCATGACGCGTTCTTGATGTTGGGCATCGGGCACAAACATGGCCATGTTCATCTTGTCGGCCTTCTTGCCGTAGATACCCGTGCGGATCGTGCCGCTTGTGGCCATCAAGCCCACACGAGCCTTATCACCGAACTTGGCTTGGATTTCGTCCAACATCGTTTGTTGCATATCGATAAAAGGCATATCCAAGTGACGCAACAAGCGCGGCAAGAATGCGTGAGCCGTGTTGCAAGGAATGATGGCGATGTCGCAACCGTCTTTTTGCAAACGCTTGGCGCAGTTATACATGGCCAACGTTGGATCAGCGCCGCCTTCCAACAAGCAGGCCGTACGGTCATCGATTTGCGGATTTTGTTCAATCACGACCTTAAAGTGTTCTTGGTCGTTCTTAGCAGGTGTGGCCTTCACGATCTTGTCGTAGAGGTCAACGGTCGCGGCCGGTCCCAAACCGCCGATCAAGCCCAACTTAAAGGGTTTCGGTAACTTCGTCGTGGGATAAACCAAAGCGGCGGCAGCAAAAGCGGCAAAGACGTCCATGACGGGGAAGCCCTTTGCAGCCAATTCTTTTTGCAAAAGTGCAAATTGCGTGCAATTGGGAACAATCACTTCGGCGCCGGCGTCAACCATGCGCTTGCAGACTGCTTCAAGCGTTGCCATGGGGGTGACCATGTCGCCCGAGCGGATTTGTTCGCGAGCAACGTTTAATGCGGCTTCTTCCTCTTCGGTACTAAAGATCATCTTCATCTTTTGACCGAGTTCGCATTCGCCCGACATGCAAGAGGCGGCGTTGGTGGTATCCAACACACCCATGACCGGAGCCTTTTCTTGCATTTGAGCCATCAAAGCGGCCTTCATGTCAAGAATCGGCGTTTGCATTTCACGTTGAACTTCATGGATGAAACGGCCGCACTTAAAGTCGGGGACGGCCACGATGTCAGCACCCATTTCAGCTAAAAGTTCAGCTTCGTTAAAGATGAAGATCTTGCGATCGCTCATCGCCAATTCAGGATCGGGATCGATCTTAAAGGTGTCTTCGCTCATGATGATGCAAATATCATCATCGCTTTGAGCCAAGAGTTGCGTCTTCACTTCAAGTGCAGCACGCGGATTTAAACCACTGATGATGCCGATGGTCTTTTTGTCAGCCATGAATATATCCCCTAAAAAGAAAAACAGAGTGCACACAAAACCGCCTATGTATGTTTTTCACATTCACAGACGATATTTGTTCACACTTACAAATTCAGTCTAATACAATTTCATCTTGAAAGTAATTAATTTATGGCACGAAAAGAGACAAACCCTTCAAACGGATTGTTTCTGATCAAATGCCTTGAGATTTGTCCATGTTTAAGACTTTATTGGTGACAGGAGCGGCTGGCTTTATCGGCTCAAACTTTGTTGATGCAGCCCTTGAAAAGGGTTATCGCATTGTGGCTCTTGATAAACTCAACTACTGCGGGAATTTAGAAAACCTTATCGATGCCCGTCAAAACGATCGCTTTACGTTTATCGAAGGCGATGTGGCCGATACGGCTCAAGTTTTAGCGTTACTTCAAACTTATCAAGTCAATGGCGTCCTTCACTTTGCTGCCCAAACCCATGTGGACCGTTCCATTAAAGATCCAACAGCCTTTATCGAAGACAATGTGGTGGGCTCTCAGCATTTACTGCAAGCCTCACTTCAATATTGGAAGACGTTGGATCAAGCTTCTCAAAAGGCTTATCGTCATATCCATATTTCCACCGATGAAGTCTTCGGGGACTTAACGGACGATGAGGCACCCTTTACGGAAACGAGTCCCTACCGTCCCAATAGCCCTTATTCGGCTAGTAAAGCTGCAGCCGATATGTTCGTGCGTGCTTACGGGAAAACCTATGGGTTGCCTGTCGTGATTGTGCATCCTTCTAATAATTATGGGCCCAGACAGTTTCCCGAAAAGTTAATTCCTTTGATGATTCAAAGAGCGCTTGCCGGTGACACGCTTCCCATTTACGGAACGGGTAAAAACCGTCGAGACTGGATGCACGTGAGCGATCACTGTCGTGCGCTTTTAGCGGTGATTGAAAAAGCTCAAGCCGGAGAGATTTTTAATATCGGCAGTGGCATTGAAACAACGAACATTGAAATCGTTGAAACGCTTTGCGCGATTTTGGATCAAAAGCGTCCGAAAAAAGAGGGCTATTATCGCGATCAGATTGAATTTGTTGCCGACCGACCAGGGCATGATTGGCGTTATGCGATGGATACAAAAAAAGCCCATGAGCGCTTAGGCTTTAGCGCTTGCGTGAGCCTTGAAGCGGGACTTGAAGCAACGGTTGATTGGTACTTGGAAAATGCCCAGTGGGTAGAGCATATTTTGACCGGGCAATACCGTCAATGGATTGATAGCCAATATGGAGTGAAACGTGAAGATTGAAGAGACGAAACTTCAGGGTGTCAAAATTTTAACGCCCGATGTTTGGCGAGATGATCGCGGGTTATTTGTCGAACTTTGTCGTGCGGATCGCTACGAAGAATGGTTGGGCGTGCGCTTTGTGCAAGACAATTTCTCGGTTTCCCAATACGGCACCCTTCGTGGCCTTCATTTTCAGTACCGTCATCCGCAAGGAAAACTCGTGACAGTGACTTCGGGCAAAATTTTCGACGTGGTGGTGGATCTTCGAGAAGAGTCAGAGACGTTCGGTCACTGGACGGGTGTGATGTTAGATAGCGAGTCGATGCAACAACTCTTTATCCCCGAAGGTTTTGCGCATGGTTTTGTGACTTTAAGTGAAACCGCACACGTCTTATATCGATGCACCGATTACTATCATCCCCAAAGTGAAGCAACGCTTCAGTTCGACGATCCGACCGTGGGCGTGGTGTGGCCGCAGACCGAAAAACGGTTGTTGAGTCCCAAGGATCAGGCCGGACGCTCGTGGCAGGCGTGCTTGGCGCTTTTGCAAAATATAAAAGAGGAAACGTATTAAGAAGTCCTACCAATGGAGCCTTCTGTTGATTTGTATTATCGACTCTTAATTCCGATAGTTCGACCATATCTGATAAAAAAGGGTTTAGGTTGTTGAACCTAAACCCTTTTTGACAGAATGTCCTAGGACATTATTGTTTATCTATCAATTAGATAACGATGCCAGCCATGAAGAAGCCAAACGGCACAGCGGCGATCAAACCAACGCAACCCGGAATAAAGAACGGGTGGTTGATCACATAAGAACCGCTCCACTTGCCCATGTAGGAACCCGTGTCGTCGCAAGAAACGGCGAAAGCAGAGGTCGGGTACACGTTCGTGATGTACAAAGCAGAACAAGCAACGAACGAGGCAAGAATCATGGAAGCGTCGCAACCCAAGGAGGCAGCCACCGGCACCAACAAGGCGGAGGTAGAACCTTGAGAGAACAACAAAGCAGACACGCAGAAGAAGGCAACAGCCAAGAGAGCCGGGTATTGACCCAACAATTCCGTAGCTTGAACCTTAATTTCCGGGATGTACGGCAAAATGATCGTGGAAGACAACCACACGATACCGAGAATCACGATCAAAGATTCGTAACCACCGGCAAAAAGCGTCGATTCCTTAATCTTCGTCAACGGAACCTTGCAGACCCAGAACATGACGAGACCGGCCATCAACATAGACATTACGATGATGTCACGAGAACCCAACGTGTGACCGATTTGCTTCTTGAACAAAAGCATCAAAACGATGAAGAGCACGGAGCACAAGAAGATGATCACAGAGGTCTTGGCGCTTGCGGGCAAGGGCTTTTCCTTTTCAGCCGTAGACGTCATGGACACAAGGCCTTGAGCCATACGTTGCTTGAAGATCGGATCATCGGCCAAGTTGCAGCCTTGGAAGCTCGAAATGACCGTGCTGACGATGGAGCCAAACAATGCAGCCGGCATGATCACCATCAAAGCTTGACCGAAGGACACGCCCATCGTTTCAACCGTCACCCACATAGCGGCCGTAGCAGCAGAAATCGGAGAAGCGGTAATAGCCACTTGAGAGGCAATCACAGCAGCCGTCAACGGTTGAGACGGACGAACACCATTTTGCTTAGCCACTTCTTGAATAACGTTCAAAACGGACATGGCGGTAAAGCCCGTACCGGACAAAACCGTCAAAACGAACGTGACAGCAGGAGCCAAGTAGTTGATGTACTTCGGATTGTTACGAAGCAAGTTACCGGAGACGCGGACCAAGTAGTCCATACCGCCTGCCACGTGCATCACGGAGCAAGCGAAGATCACGGTCATGATGATCATGATCACGTCAACAGGGATGAAACCAGGCTTCAAACCGAAACCGAAAACGGCAATGAACATGCCGAGGCCGCCGGCCATACCGACGCCGATACCGCCTAACTTAGCTGCATACACGATGCAAGCAAAAAGCAGAGCGAAGTGCAGAAAAACCATCATGTCAATCTCCAAAAATTGTGGTCATGTGATGAATATCACTAAATCTATAAGTAACAGCCATGAGGTTTAACTACTACTTGTAGAGTTCTTCACAAGAACACCCTAATTGTAAGCGTTAGTAAAAATAATACGTTATAACTAGGTGCATTCCCTTAGGAGGGTTTTCACTGTATACATTCAATCAAGTTGTATTTTTGAGCGGATGAAGTGAAGACTTCACTGCATCAACAACCATATGCGTGTTTGTGTACTTCCTGTATTGTTGAGTCAGTTCTTTATGTGGAGTTTTGTTGTATTTTAAGCCGAGCAAGAAAATCGAAGATTCATAGATAACAGGTTGTGCATTCAGTGGAGTCGCTGTTTGTGAAATTGCCAACATTTTTGTCCCCTTCTTTTGTTTTCGTTTCAAATTGTTTAGAGGATATTCGACACAATTAGACTATGTTTTGCTTGGATGCATTCACTGGAATTCCAACGTCAAATGCATGGAGCTATGGTGGAAATGAAAAAAGAGCCCTAGAAGATATCTTCTGGGCTCAAATATCCATACAGTGGATTTGATCTCATTGTATTATAAGAACTTTTTTATTTTGCTCCTTGTTACAAAGGGTTTTCCCTTCATAGGTTTAACACTCATAGGCAGAGTTATTTTTGACGTTTACAGTAATCAACATTCGTGAACAAAAAAGCAACTGAAGGAGGAGCTTGTCATGAAATACTCGAAAATTGCCTTAGGCGTCTTAATGGCTGGTTCTGTTTTTGCATCTGTTGCAATGGCAGGAGATAGACCACGTGATCTCGGTATTGAAATTGGTGTACTCCAAACAGGTGCCCATAACGCCATTACTGACGTAAAAGGTGTTCTAGTGGGTCAAGTTAATAAGCACGATGATAAGAAGGGTATGCATACCGGCGTGACAGCTATTGTTCCTCATACGAACAATATTTTCAAAAACAAAGTACCGGCTGGCATTTTCTTAGCAAATGGCTTCGGTAAGATGACTGGTTATCCTCAAGTTAAGGAATTGGGTAACTTGGAAACTCCAATTGTTTTAACGAATACATTGAATGTTGCGGCTGGTATTGACGGTATCATCGATTACACCTTCTCCTTCAAGGAAAATGGTGATGTGCGTTCTGTTAATGCTGTAGTTGGTGAAACTAATGACGGTGGTATTAATGATATTCGAGCCCGTTTTGTAAAGCCTGCTGATGTGTTAAAAGCTATTACAACTGCAAAATCTGGTCCGGTTGAGGAAGGTGCAGTCGGGGCTGGCTCTGGGACAAAAGCTTTTAATTTCAAAGGAGGGATTGGTACGGCTTCACGTGTATTGCCGAAGTCTATGGGTGGGTACACGGTTGGTGTTCTCGTTCAAACAAACTTCGGTGGTTTGTTAACCATTGATGGCGTGGAAGTTGGTAAAGCATTGGGTGGTTACCCGTATCAAAAAGAAATCGAAAGCGCAGACGGCTCTATCATGATGATTGTAGCTACTGATGCTCCGTTGGAAGCTCGTAATCTTGAACGTGTTGCCAAGCGAGCTTTCATGGGTTTAGCTAAATCAGGCGGTGTTGCTTCCAATGGTTCTGGCGATTTTGTAATCGCATTTTCGACCAATGAAGCCATGCGTATTCCTCATAACGGCGTAAAAGGTGAAAAGCTTCCGATGAACGTTGTTCAAAACGATGATATGACACCGCTCTTTATGGCTACGATTGAAGCTACGGAAGAAGCCGTGATTAATTCTTTGTTTGCCGCAAAAGATACGAAGACCTATAAGGGTACGGTTGTAAAAGCTTTGCCGAAGGACAAGGTTATGGATATGATGAAGGCTCATAACAAGCTTGTGAAGTAAGTATTGTTTGAGTAATTTTTGATAATGGGGCGTTGATAAAGTCGAGAAATCGATTGGCTCAACCCCCTTTTTTTGTGTTCGCTTTGTTAGTGTTGAAAGTTCTTTGTTAAATTCTCAAAATGGATACTTCTTTAAGCAAGAGGTTAAAAATGAGAAGGATTATAAAATTGCAAATTTTAGTGCAGAACGAGAATTTTTGATCCTGTTATATTTGGTAAACAGTTATTGATTTCCAAAGCTCAATCAAATATATCAATGGGTTCTACGGGTATAGTAAGGGACTTCAGAATACGTAATAGGAATTTTCTGGTGCTTTGTAGTTAAAAGGTTGTGTTGCAAAGCGAGGAAGATAATCGCATTAATCTTCAGAAAAATGGCAAAATACCCCCTTTGCCCAAACTGTTTTCGTAAGTAATTAGACATGGTTAGTTTCTTAGATAAATTAAATCCCCAACAACGCCGAGCTGTGGATATGCCGGCGAAAAGCGCTTTGATTTTGGCAGGGGCCGGCTCCGGCAAAACCCGTGTGTTGACCACGCGCATTGCCTACATCATTCAATCCCAAATGGCCTCTCCTTTGGAAATCTTGGCCGTGACCTTTACCAATAAGGCCGCCAAGGAAATGCTCACGCGTATCACGGCTTCGATGCCGATTAACACGCGCGGTATGTGGGTGGGAACTTTCCACGGTTTGTGCAATCGTCTTTTGCGCCGTCACTATAAAGAAGTGGGTTTGCCGCAAACGTTCCAGATTTTGGATCAAAGCGATCAATTGTCTGCCATCAAGCGTTTGATGAAGTTGCATGGCATCAACGATGAGCTTTACCCGCCCAAGAAGATTCAAAACTACATTTCGGCTGCTAAGGAAGAAGGGCTTCGTGCACGCGACATGACGGCCGAGCGTGGTGAACGTGCCAAATACGTTGAGATTTATAAACTCTACGAAGATCAATGCAATCGTGAAGGCGTTTGTGACTTCGGTGAATTGCTTCTTCGCAGCTACGAATTGTTGGCTCGCAACGCCATGATTCGTCAGCACTATCAACAACGCTTCCGCTTTATCTTGGTCGACGAATTCCAAGATACGAACCGTTTGCAATACAAGTGGTTAAAGCTCTTAGGGGGCTTTGATCCGTTGGGCCGTCGTGAATACCACGGTAACTGCATTTTTGCCGTGGGCGATGATGACCAATCCATTTACGCATTCCGTGGTGCCCACGTGGGCAACATGACGGACTTCAAAAACGAATTCCAAATCGATGAAGTCGTCAAACTCGAACAAAACTATCGCTCTTTCGGCCACATCTTAAATGCCGCCAATGAGTTGATTGCTCATAACGAAGATCGTTTGGGCAAGGACTTGTGGACCGATGCCGGTGACGGTGAAAAGATTAAGGTCTATCGAGCCGATGATGATCGCTTAGAGGCCGATTACTGTTTGAGCACCATTCGCGAAGCCATCATGAACGGTACCAAGCGCGATGAAATCGCGATTTTGTATCGCTCTAATGCGCAAAGTCGTGTGTTAGAACAAGCGTTGGTGGCAGCGGGCATTCCGTATAAGGTTTATGGCGGCTTGCGATTCTTTGATCGCGCTGAAATTAAAAACGCTTTGGCCTATTTGCGTTTGATTGAAAATCCGAAGGACGATACGGCCTTCTTGCGTGTGGTGAATTTCCCGATCCGTGGCATTGGGGCAAAGAGCATCGAAACGCTTCAAATGTTAGCCGGTGAGCGTCAAATCAGTCTTTATGAAGCCGCTCAACAAGTCGAGGGCTCTGCCGGTACAAAGTTGCGCACCTTCACGGACTTAATTGACTCCATGCGCTTTGAGTATTCGTGCTTGCCGTTGCCTGAGTTGATTGAAGCAGTGAACGATCGCTCCGGCATCATCGCGCACTACAAAAAGGACAAGGAAGGCCAAGACCGATTGGATAACTTGGATGAATTGCAAAGTGCAGCGAAGGCTTACTTGGTGGAAGAAGGCATTGCAGTGGATGCCCGAGCCGACCAAATCGAAGTGGATGCCGAAGAAGATGAAATGAGTTCTTTAGTTGGCTTTTTGTCTCATGCCGCGCTTGAAGCGGGGGATAATCAAGCCCAAAGCGGGGAGGATGCCGTTCAATTGATGACGGTGCACGCTGCCAAGGGCCTTGAATTTGACGTTGTGTTTATCACCGGTGTTGAAGACGGTCTTTTCCCGCATGCCAATAGCAGTAACGATGAATTGGCATTGTCTGAAGAGCGGCGCTTAATGTACGTGGCCATCACCCGCGCACGTAAGCAACTTCATATGACTTTTGCTCTTCGTCGTATGTTGCGCGGTCAATACATGGATTCGGGTCCCAGCCAATTCTTGCGCGAAATCGATGAGTCTCACTTAAATCGTCTCTATGAAGAACGCTTTGGTGGCTTTGCTCGCGATGAAGACGAAGATCAATCAAGCGCTTGGGATGAACCGCGTTCGTCTCGCTCTTCGGGCGGTTACTCTCGAAGTGGTTGGGATGGCGGTTATGAACGCCGCTCTTCTTACGGCTCTTCCAACCGTTGGGGAAACTCTTCGGGGTCGTCCTACGGTGGCTCCTCTTATGGCGGATCGTCTCATTCGTCTTATGCTCGTGCGAAGATGGATCCGGCCGTGCGAAAGATGGCAGCCAAGCAAGAAGTTAACGGTTTCTCAATCGGTATGCGAGTGTCTCACCCGAAGTTTGGTGCTGGGACCGTTCGCAACCTCGTGGGGGTCAATGACGATGCTCGTATCCGTATCGAGTTTGATGATGTGGGCACGAAGGAATTGTTGCTCTCGCTTGCGAAGTTGACAAAGCTATAAAAAAGATAAAGGAAAACCGCTGAAAGAATACTCCTTCAGCGGCTTCCGTATAAGTTGTCATGCAGGGTCCTTTCGGAACTGTCCTACAGAGCACACTGTTATTATACAAGAGAAAATTTTTATATCAACAAAGCATAAATCAGATTGGACATATATGCAGGTGTTAAGTAATTTGGAATACGAAGACTTTAAAAAAACAATTTCAAGTCCTCGATTAAGAGTTTATGAGAGTCATTGTGCGAATGCTCATCAAACAGTTGAGCTATATTTTTTTAATATAAAACTGAGTGAGTCGTTTTTGACTCCAATTGAATTTTGTGAAGTTACTTTAAGAAACGCTGTTGCAGAGATTCTAATTTTGAAATATGGGAATGAATGGTTTTATCATCCAACATTAAAACGAGCTCTTACATTAAATAAGCTAAAGGAGCTTGAGTTGGTTATTGAAAAATTTAAAACTCAAGGAGTTGAATTTAGCAGTGATGATATTGTTGCATCAATGAACCTTAGTTTTTGGGAACATTTTTTATCGAAAAAGTTTTATTCAACTATTTGGCGTGGACAAGTTAGTTATATTTTCCCCTATATGGAAGAAAAGATAGAAGAAGCAGAGTTTTTAGAGAAATTGAGATTGGCAGTTAATGCGGTTAGGAAAATCAGAAATCGTATAGCTCATCACGAAGAGATTGTTTTTAAACATAAGTTAGGTCAGAGATATACCGAGTGCCTTTTCGTAGTGAGAAGTCGATCTATGACGACACTGAAACTTTTAGAGGAAAGTCAACAGGTAGTAACTTGTTTGATGGAAAGAAAAAACTTTAAAAGTCTTTCTGTGTTGTAATTTTATGTATGAATTGAGACAAAAAACACCATGACAAACACTGTTGCCATGGTGTCTTGCAAAAGGCCCTATTAAGCGCGAATCGGCAAAAGCGGATCAAAGTCCTCCATGCCCGATAAAGCCAAAGCGGTTAAGAAAATCAATTGAGGGCCGAGATGAATATCTTCTTTAACAAAGTATTCGTTCATTGTGTGGTTGTTGACTTGTTGTCCACCGGCTGACAAGCATGTAGCGGGAATGCCTTGGCTAACCGGATAGTTCGCATCCGTTGACGAGAAGGTGTACTTGGTCATTTCAATGCCAAGCGCCTTTTGAGCAGAACGGGCGACTTGCAAAAGCGGACAGTCGTGAGAGAGTTGTCCTGCAGGACGATCACCGATTTGTGTCTTCGTGATTTTCAACAACTTAATGTCTTCGTCCACGTTCCAGTTACGATTTTCTTCTTCAACGGCTTCATCAAAACACTTCAAAATACGGGCCTCGATATCCAGGAGGTCTTGGTTATCCAAGCTTCGCATATCAATGTCGACTTCGCAGTGCGGAGCGATGGTATTAACACTTGTACCTCCCTTAATCATCCCAATCGTAAAGGTCGTGCGAGACTCTTGAGGGGTTTTGAGTTTGGCCACTTTAGCGCCGGCAATGCACATGGCGTGAATGGCACTCGGAGTCGTACCAAAGTTGGCAAAGGAGTGACCACCTTTCCCGTCAAAACTGATACGCCAGCGGTGAGAGCCGATGGCAGAGTACAAAATACGACCGACATCGGTGTTATCGACAGCAATAAAGGCATCAACGTGGTTATGGGCATTAAAGAATTTGGAGCCACGCGTATCGCCATTGCCTTCTTCACCGACCGTGCCGACAAAGTAGATGTCGCCTTTGGGTTGAATTCCCGTATGGGTAAAGCAACGAATCGTTTGCAAAAGAGCACGGACACCGGAGCTGTTATCGCCAATGCCAGGCGCATAGTAGATGTTACCTTCTTGGCGCACTTTGATTTCGGTGCCTGCAGGGAAAACGGTATCGATGTGAGCGCCAAAGGCAATCGTGGGACCACTGCCACTGCCCGGGAGTTTACCGATGACATTGCCGATTTCATCAATACTCACATCCGTTAAACCGTATTTGCGCATACGGCGAGCAATTTCTTCAGCACGAACGCTTTCTTCAAAAGTAGGGGAAGGCACTTCGCAAATCTCAATTTGCTCTTGCATGGCAAAGTCGGTTTCGTCGAGCGCTAACTGCAGGCCTTCAAGAACTTTGGGATTTTGTTTGAGTGTTTCGACGGCACTAAGAATGGAGGCGTCTAAAGGAGGAAAATCTTTCGTCATGGTTTAAATTTCCTTTCTATCAAAATTTTTGCTCAACCATTGTAACGCTAGGTTTTTGAGCTCTCTGCTAGGAAATACCATTAATTGAGAGTATTGAAAATAACGAATTTTCGGGAATGATATTTTCAACATATCATGAAGCTTTTGTAACGTCTGCGCAATCAAAAGGATTAAACTAAAAAAGTCGATTTAACCCTAGGAAAGGAGATTGATATGTCCGAGGTTTTGTTCCGCGATGCGGCTCGTAATTTTGCACAAACAGTTTTTGACGACATTCGAGCTTTTTCGAAAGATCCTGTTCGAGGCATTTCTCGCCAAGGGTACGGTCCGCTTGAAAACAAGGTGCATGAGTATCTCAAAGATAAGGCCCGTGAATTGGACTTGGAAATTGAAACCGATCGATGTGGCAACCTTTTCTTAACACTTCCAGGCACAGATCGTTCATTGCCATGTTATATGACAGGTTCCCATGCTGACAGCGTTCCACAAGGAGGTCATTATGACGGTTTAGCAGGTGTCGTTGCTGCTATCACGACAATGTGGGGTCTTCGTCATTTTGGTATTCAACCCAAACGTGATATTAAGATGGTTGTTTTCCGTATGGAAGAGAGCTCGTGGTTTGGCAAAGCCTATGTCGGTTCTCTTGCTATGGCTGGTCAGTTAGTCGCCGAAGATTTAGCTTTAAAACATCGTGATCGTGACGAAACATTGGCCCAAGCAATTGAAGCTTGTGGGATTAAACCCGATGACATGATTCGAACCGATCCGTCTATCGACTTTTCAAAAATTGCAGCATTCACTGAACTTCATATCGAACAGGGTCCTACACTCGATTCTCAAAGTAAAGCACGCGTTGGGATCGTTACAGGTATTCGTGGCAACTTGCGCCATAAAACCTGTCGTTGCACGGGTGTAACTGCCCACTCTGGTGCTGTTGATAAGCAATATCGACATGATGCCGTTTTGGCAATGTCTGATTTGCTAATGAAAATGGAAAAACACTGGGCAGAATGGCTTGTCCGAGGCGAGGATTTGGTTTTCACAGTAGGTGTTTTCAATACGGCACCTTCTGCTGCAATTGCCATCATTCCTGGTGAAGTAACCTTTAGCGTGGATATGCGAAGTCTCTCAATGGACACATTGGATCGCTTCCATCAACTTTTGGTTGCAGAAGCCCAAGCTACCGGAGCCGATCGTGGTGTGACATTTGATTTTGATCGCACTTTAGTTTGTAAGGCGGCGGATGTTGATAAGGACTTATTTAATCATTTGAAGGAGTCCGCTCAACAAGCCAAGATTGATGTAATGGAAGTTCCGAGTGGAGCGGGACATGATGCCGCAGTTATGGCTGATATGGGCGTGCCAATCACAATGATTTTTGTAGCAAACCAAAACGGTTCACACAATTGGCGAGAAGAAATGAAGATTGATGACTTTATGCTCGCCAATGAAGTTCTGTTCACCTCTATTGTGACCTATGACGAGTAACAAGTAGATCGTAGGTACTAAAAAAGGGAGTTAATAGCGTCATATGACGTCTATTAGCCCCCATTTTTATCTCGGGAGAGAATTTTAGAATCTAAAGTCGCGCTCACCGTCTTCAATACGTTGAAGTCGGATCACAGATGCATTACGAATCTTTTCATGAGGAATCTTCGGAATTTCTGCTTCAATCACTGCGCCTGCAGCTGCCTTGGTTTCCGGACGAGCATAGTCTTCCAAGTATTCCTTTAACGTCATAATGGCGTTGGCTTGACAGTAGGTGGCAATTTCACCGGTCTTGGCCAATTCCATGAAGCGGTCACCCGTGCGGCCGGCACGATAACAAGCCGTGCACCAACTCGGCAAATAGCCACCGTCGAGCAACCATTTCACCACTTCATCCAACGTACGACGGTCGCTCGTTTCAAATTGAGCGGAGTTGTCTTCCTTTTCTTCTTCGAGCACATAACCGCCCACGCTCGTGCGAGAACCACCACTAATTTGAGACACGCCCACTTCCAAGCACTTACCGCGCACGCGAGCCGATTCGCGGGTGGAGATGATCATGCCGGTGTAGGGGACGGCCAAACGAATCAAAGCAACAATCTTTAAGAATAATTCGTCAGGGACAGCATTCGTAAACGTGGTCGGATCGATATCATCGGCCGGGCAAATACGCGGAACGCTGATCGTGTGCGGACCCACGCCCCAGGTGGCTTCCAAGTGTTCGGCGTGCATCAAAAGACCAACGAAGTCGTAACGGCAAAGCGTTAAACCAAAAAGAACACCTAAGCCCACGTCATCGATACCGCCTTCCATGGCGCGGTCCATGGCTTCGGTGTGGTAAGCGTAATCACTCTTGGGTCCCTTCGGGTGAAGGAGCTTGTATTGTTCTTTGTGGTACGTTTCTTGGAAAAGTTGATACGTACCGATGCCGGCGTCGTGGAGCTTTTTATAGTTTTCAACCGTTGTTGCGGCAATGTTGATATTGACGCGACGGATGGCACCGTTTTTGTGCTTAATGGAGTAAATCGTATCGATGCACTCTAAGATGTATTCAATCGGGTTGTGGCGCGGGTGTTCACCGGCTTCTAACAAAAGGCGCTTGTGACCCATGTCTTGAAGAGCCACCACTTCGTGACGAATTTGATCTTGGGTGAGTTTTTTGCGAACAATGTTCTTGTTCTTGGCATGATACGGACAGTACGTGCAGGTGTTGATGCAGTGGTTAGACAAATACAACGGTGCAAACAACACAATACGGTTGCCGTAGATATGTTCTTTAACCTTCTTGGCCGTCTCGAAAATCTTTTCGTTAAGGCCTTCATCCTCACAAGCTAACAAAACAGCCGCTTCGCGGTGGGTAAGACCCTTAAAGGCAGCGGCCTTCGCTAACAAAGCATCAATCATTTCATGATCGTTTTTGTGCTCTTGCGCATAAGCAAGCGTAGCTTCAATTTCTTCGTGAGCGATAAACTCTTCTGCGATTTTAGACTTCGGATTGTACATGTAAGATTTCTCCAGCAATCATCAATTTCGGACTAGTTTACTGTCTTTTGTGGAGAAATAAAAGAGGGGTGATAGTAAAAATTGTTAATAAAATCAATGAGTTTTACGATGGAGGTATTTTAATTCACTCTAAAGAGGTATTGTCCATTTTTTCTTTGATGAGAGTCAAAAAAAGCTCCGGAAATCGCGTTCCAGAGCTTCTTTGAAAATATCAAACTTTTACTACCAAACGATATTGAAGTAGTTTTGCGTGATGTGATAGTAAACAGGAGCGGCAAACATCAAAGGAGCCAAGCGTTCGAGCGTACCACGCCCTAAGTATTTATCACCGTCCATAAAGCGGCTACCCAAGGAGCGCTTAATGGAAGCAATCACAATGTCACCCATGGCACCGCAGGCTACGATGGCAAAAGCCATCACCAAAGCTTGCCACGTTCTAAAGGGCGTCATCCAGAAAAGGGCGTAACCCAACAAAATAGCGACTAAACCACCCACGGCAATGCCCTTCATGGTCTTGTGCGGATTATCTCTTAAGGTCTTGCCACCGAAGTAAGAGCTTGCCATCACAACGAACAAGTCACCGATAAAGACGATCAAGAGGAAAAAGAGCAACATCAAGGAAGCGTTGGAACCGAAACGAACGATTTCAAAGTTCATCAAGGCCGGTGCGTGGCTTACACAGTACACACTTAACATCAAGCCCCATTGGATCTTGGCAACGCGTTCCAAGAAAAGATCACTGTCGTTGCCAATGGACATCAAAATCGGCAAAAGCAAGAACAGATATACGGGGATAAAGAGCGTAAAGAGCAAGTATTGGTCCCAAGCAATCAAGATGTATTGCAAGGGAATCACGATGTAGAAAGACACCACCAATGCCCAGTGGTCCGATTGTTTGGTCGGGGTGAGAGCCACAAATTCTCTAAACGTCAAAAAGGAGATGAACGCAAAAATCACCAACAGGAAATTCATGCCGCCCCAAAACGCGATGGCGAAAAATAAAATCAACCACCAACCGGCACGGATTCGAGCGTTTAAAACACGAATGCGTTCAATTTGTTCGGCGCTCGTGGCTTTGCGAACGGCCCATTGACCGTAGCTCGTACCAAACGCAATCAACAATACCAAAACGAGAAGGACGAGTTGGTAGGTTTCAGAAAGAGTAATACCTAAACGCATCTTATTGCTCCGACAACTTAATGACAGCGTCGCGGGCGCGCGCTAAAAATTCTTCCTTCGGATCTTCCGCAGAGAAGGGCAATGGGGCACCGAAGCGAACCGAGCAGATGGTAGGCACAGGAATCAAAGCGCCCTTAGGCATGGCACGGTGCAAGTTTTCGATGTAAACAGGAATAAGTTCAACATCGGGAAATTCTTTGGCCAAGCGCCAGATACCGGACTTAAATTCGCTGGGCGTAGCTTGAGGACGACGCGTGCCTTCCGGGAAGATAATCATCGAAGAGCCTTCACGCAAGCATTCGCGCAAAGGTTCCATCGGGTCACTGCCTTCGGCACGACGACGGTCAACCAACACCACGTTAAGTTCTTTAATGGCGATACGACGACGAATGGCACCTTTGACCCAATAGTCTTTTGCAGCCACGGGGCGCGTATGGCAACGAATTTCAGGCGGAAGCGAAGACCAAAGCACAATCGTGTCTAAGTGACTCGTGTGATTGGCAAAGTAGATGCGCTGACGCTTGGAAGGTGCACAGCCCTTCCATTGGGGATAAGCCCCCATCAACAACTTGGTCAGCAACACAATAGGTGTAACGAGCTTAAACAAAATCTATCCTCAATAAACGAGTGCTTGAAAAGTTCCAACAGTTATTTTAACGGTTGTTAACTCATTCAGCGGGTGTAATTTCGGCTACTTTACTCTTAAGGGCCGGCAAAATGGCTCGGGTGTGACGAATTCGACTTTCGTGAATTTCACCCAAAAGAACCCCTTCGCCTTGCGTGAGTTCAGCAACGGTAGTACCCCACGGGTCAATCAAAAGGGTGTGCCCCCACGTTTGGCGGCCGTTTTCGTGACGACCGCCTTGAGCGCAAGCCAAAACGTAGCATTGATTTTCAATGGCGCGAGCGCGAACCAAGGTTTCCCAATGAGCGCGTCCCGTAAAGGACGTGAAGCAGGCCGGAAGCGCAATGATGTCGGGGTTACCTAAAAGACGGAACAATTCTGGGAAACGTAAGTCAAAGCAAACGCCTAAACCCACTTTCCAAACACCTTCCCAACTGGCCATTTCAAAATTCTTTGCATCGTGGCCCGGTTGCGTTGTGGTGTTTTCATCGTAGCTTTCGCTGTCTCGCTCAAATTTGAACAAGTGAATTTTGTCGTAACGGGTAATCGTTTCGCCGTCAGGACCATAGACAATACAGGCATCAATAAAGTGCTGATCATCATCGCCTTTGAGTGCAATGGTGCCTGCAACTAACCAAATCTGTTGCTCTTTGGCCACTTTACTCATGGCTTCTTGAATCGGGCCGTGACCGGCAACTTCAGCAATGGCTAAAAGCTCCTTATCCTCTTTGGGCATGTAGGCAAAATTTTCAGGCAGAACAATTAACTCTGCACCGCTTTGAGCGGCAGATCGAATGAGACCGATAGCGGTCTGAACATTCTTTTCAATATCCATTGATGAAGCCATTTGGCATGCTGCAATTCTCATTGTTCTTTACCTTTTCTAGGGGGCTTGAGCCGAAGCTGTGGTTTGTTTACCGTCTACCTTTTGAATAACGGGTTTATCAATTGTGCCCGTCACTTCGTATTCAACACTAAATAATTGGGACAAAGGAGCTTGAAGCGCCAATTGAGCTAAGAAGCTTCCTACGCCTAAAAGCGGATTGGCGACAGCCAAAGCAATGGATGCTCCGCTAAAGCTGATGTCCGGGATAACAGAAATTTTAACCTTTTGCGTCAAATTATTAAGGTCTAACCAGCCTTGACTCAAGATTGATGCTTGCGGTCCTACGATTCTTAGCGTATCTGAGGTGGCTAAACCGTTATTAATATCGATGGTGCCATTGATGGTGTCAAAGACAAAACCTTGGCCCACCACATCACGGAAGTCCAAAGCAAAACGACGAAGCAATTGCTGCAAACTCATCAAAGACATCAATCGACCGGCGCCGGGCTCAACTTGTGTAATTTGGCCAGAAATAAGTTGCGTGGCGATTTGTCCATTAAGCGTTTCGGTATTAAAGTCCACCGGTGCCCCTTGCCATTGCAATTGAGCATTAATTTGGCCACTGCCGTCCCTGATGGCTTTTTGATAGTGGGCGCGGTCCAAAAGTTCGCCCACGTCTTTGATATCAAGTGTTGCATTAAGCGTTGTACGGGAGTCCTTCTTATTGCCCGAGTCCCATAAGCCGCTGGCTGAAAGTTTTGCCTCTGGGGTTTGAAGTTCAAAACGCTCCAATGCCCAAGATTGTTCAGCACCAAAACCTCGATTTTGTGCCGATAGCGTCAAGCGACCAAGATCGTAATCAATGTACTTTAATTGACCGATGCTGAGCGTCAAACTCGGTAATGATTCCGTGGCCTTTGGCACCAACTTCAAAGTCCCGTCAACCAACTTTTTCTGAGGAATCGTCAAGTAATCAAACTGAGCATTGACTTGGTCGTGTTTGCCTTGTGAGCCGGGCGTCCATCTCAATTGGCCTTTAAACAAATTGGAGGCAAAGCTTGCGTTCCAAACATCTTGACGGTTGGATGACGCATTGACATTGACCTTGCTAAAGATCATGCCGTTGTAGTCCAAGTGGTTCACATCGGCAACGATGCGGTTAAGCGTCATGGTCTTTAAGTCAGCATTGGGGTCTGTTTCACGCTTTTGCGTGATGTGAGAAAGAATCGGATTCCATTCACTCCAAAGTAAATTCGGCGTGTTGATATAAAGGGATAAGCCTGTTTGAGAAGGAATGGTGTCAACGGGCGTATTGATCGCAAAGTAACCGCGATCGGCTTTTAAGCCGCGCTCAGTTGAGTTGTACAAAATGTCCATCTTCAAGAGATGATCCTTCACACTTAAGCGCATCCGGCTGTTGCATTCTTTTGTATTGGTGCAAGGTGTCATCTCGAAAGACAGCGGCCAAACTTCGTCTTTTTGTTTATTAAGAGGGGCGGGGAAGCGGGAGGAAGCTCCCACAAGCGCACTGTTGACATAAACGGAAACGCCCTTTTGGATGTCGACGCGCACGTTGGCGTAGGCTTCCCCTTCAATAAAGTCCAAAAGCGAAGTCGAAGCGGGAGAATCAATAATTTTGGATACCATGGGGGCGTCAACCACACCACTGGCGAGAATCGAAATTTTTCCGTCTTCAGCCGTATTGATTGAACCCGCGACAGACTTCCCGTGAACTTCAGCCGTTAATTTAGGCGCCCAAACGCCCTTTTCACTAAAGATGACCGACCCGTTGGCTTTATCCATAGGGGGCACTTTATCGAGGTGAACAAAGTTATTTGCAAGATGAACTTCACCTTTAACTTCCGTTTTGTGTGCTTCGGTAATCGGAATCATCAATTCCAAATTCAGTGCGGCATTGCCCTTGGATTGACTGTTTTCTAGAGCGTGGCCAATCATGCCCGAAATTGGGCTTTGATTGACATAGTCTGCCATGGCTGACAGTGCACCTCTAGCGTGGCCTGTAATCAAAAGGGGAACACCGTGAGCGCCGTAAGACGGAATTTCAGCCGTAACGTCATGAAGAAGTGCGCCTTCCTTAGTGCGAGCCTGATTGACATTGACAACCATTGAGTCAGCTTCAAAAGCTAACGTGCCGTGAATTTGACGAATTTGAGGCCACTCACCGGGAATCCATTGACCTTTCGCATCTTTTTTCATCGAAGGGAGGTAATCCAAAGTGACGTCTTCAACATTGCCGGCAATACGGAAGATGTAATCGGGGTTTTCAGAATTCTTGAAGGGGAATTGGCGCAATGGACCATATACGTCCACTTTGGCATTACGTGCAATACCACCTTGCAAAGCGCCCTTTAACCAATTGTTTGTGCCCCAACCACCAGCGACAATCGGTACATAGCGATAAGCACTTCGAGCGTTAAGGTATTGAATGTCGCCTCGGACTTCCAATGTTCCCAAATCCCCAGTGTTTTTCCAACCGCCGTGAAGTTGAACGGAAGCGTCGGTGTTGCTGGCAATGAGGTCTTCAAATTTAAATTCAAGCGTCGGAGCCGTCACCCATGACCCCTCAAGTTTTAAGGTGTCAAAAGCAAGTCGCCCTTCAGCAAAGATACCGGGGAAATCGAGTCGACTGCCCGGTGCATCAAGGGTGAGTTCTCCTCCCTTTTCATTTAACGAAACGCGTCCGGAAAGATTTCTAAAGCCTGCGTTTTTAATGGCTTTGACATCAATGGGCAAACCCGAGATGGAGAGACCCTTAAAGAGCATGCTCAATTCATACTGGGTGGGATTACTGATGTTGCCTCGCCATGTACTTTCAAAGTTTTCAATCAGACCCGAAGCATCGACTTGACGAATGGCATCGCGCCCCTTTTGAGGCATGGGCAGTTGTAAACCGATGGTGGAGATGGCTTGCAAATCGAAAAACTCGAGCTGCATTTCGCCATCGTAGAATGAGCCGTCCTTGATAAAGGCTTGAAGCTGAGCATCCCCCAAGTAGTAGGGAGCTTTATTTTTGGGCTTAACAATAACATCGTGAGATTTGATTTTTAAGAAGTTATTGTCACTTAACGTTTGTTCAATTCGACCTTGGAAGGAATCAAATTCAAAAGGTTGACCTTGAGGTGTCCAGCGAATACTAACGTCTGAGAGAGAAATATCAGAAGTAATTGAGCTTGGACGCAAATCCTCAAACGTCATCCAAACAGAGGTTTGTCCGTGACCTTTTTGGACAAAATGATCCAGGTTGAGACGATCGGCAATTAAACCAAAGTCAACGTCCGGGATGTTGGCGTACACCGTGCCATACAAATTATGAAGGCGATTGTTTTCACCGAACATGCGCTCTTTAAAGTTGGCGCGTAAATCCAAATATGTTTTTTGTGTACCGATTAACGTGGATTGAATACCTGCTTTCCACGCTAAGCTGTAGCGGTGCAAAAGCACGTTGGTGTTGGTTAATTGAACGCTCTTGGGAGAGGCTTCTGTACAGTCAAGGTAACTGAAGTGACCGTTGTTGATCTCAATATGTCGTTGATTTAAAAGAAAATCGAAAACATAAGGCGTGCTAGAGCGCCCTTCGAAGGCATCAGAGTTACTTTGGGTGTTTTGTTCAACTGAGGCCGTATCGATTGTAAAACCACCGATGTTGAAAACACGGGGAGTGAGACGCTCAATTTGAAGGACGGGATTAACAATGACGATGCGACTCGTGATCGGGCGCAACTTAAAGAGTGACTCTAACGAAAACGTTATTTGGACTTTGGGTAACGTCAAAGACGCTTTTTCTCCGTGGCGAGAGAGCGTCATATTGGTAATCGTTAGGCGGGGAACGATAAAACGCCAATCAGCAGAAATACTATCCACATCAATTTCGGTATTGAGTTGGTTTTCCAAATACGTTTCCAACTCTGGATAGTATTTATCGATATTCGGGATGACCCAAAAGCGAGTAATCGTCAGAACTAGGGCAATAAAAGCATAGATAAACAGTAACCCCCACCCTGCCAAGCGCAAGAGGTTTTTCCAATGGAAAACACGCTTGAACAGCATACTATTTTTGGATTGGGCTAAAGGTACCGATTTATCTGTCAATACAGACTCCTAAAACAGTACAAACTTTACCACACCGAAGGCCGATTTTTGGGACTTTGAGCGTATTTTCAAGACCCAGAAAGCAACAAATTTTTTCACATTGTTTTTTTGCGTTAAACTGCTCAAATGACTTGTATTTGAGACGGCTATGCAATCCCTGACTCTTGAAATGCTTCCCGACGTGTCGCACTTCATTAAACGTGCGCTTATCAGTGCGAATCCTCTTATGAGTGATGAGGAACGTTTAGCGTGGCTTGATGCGAAAGCCGGTGATGTTTTTACGCGCCAAAAGATGCTCGACTTTCTTGCGGGCATTGAAGAGACCGAAGATTTAGAAGCGGCCCTTCGCACCTTAAGACGCGAAGTGCTCATGACGCTCGTAGCGCGTGACGCTTTAAAGCGGGCGGACTATTTTGAAGTGGTTCGCACCATGACGGATTTGGCAGAAGTTGCCATCAATGCCGTTGTGAAAACCCATGCCATCAAACTTTCCACGCGTTTTGGTGTTCCCACTTCCGTAGAGGGCGTTCCACAAGATTTGTTAGTGGTCGGCATGGGGAAGTTGGGTGGAGAAGAGCTCAATGTCAGCTCCGACATCGATTTAATTTTTGTCTTTGATGAGCAAGGGCGTTGCCAGCCTTGCGAGCGTTGTCCTCAACCTCGAAAAGAACTCTCCAATATGGAGTTCTTTGAACGCTTAAGTAAAAAGGTCATTCCGGCATTGTCAGAGATTTCCGGCGCAGGATTCGTCTTTCGCGTTGATATGCGTTTGC
The DNA here is from genome assembly GCA_048520025.1 of Candidatus Aphodousia sp. Taxonomy (GTDB): domain Bacteria; phylum Pseudomonadota; class Gammaproteobacteria; order Burkholderiales; family Burkholderiaceae_F; genus Aphodousia. The sequence goes on along the minus strand of DBFZTP010000061.1, from coordinate 19,693 downwards.
GTCCCAATGGAGATTCGGGGCCGATTTGTGTCAGCAACGACATGCTTGAAGAATACCTTTACGTTCAAGGGCGCGAATGGGAACGCTTTGCGTGGTTAAAGTCACGCGTTGTCAATGAACCGGTCTTCTCTTCAAGTGAGGCATTTGAAGAACAGAAAAAGCACCTCCAAGACATTGTCCGCCCGTTTGTTTTCAGAAAGTACGTGGACTTTAATGCGATTAGCGCCCTATCGAACCTCCATAAACTCATTCGTGCAGAAACCGTTCGCCGTGAAGCCGGTAAAGACTTAGGAATCAATATTAAGTTGGGGCGTGGCGGTATTCGAGAAATTGAATTTATTACCCAAACCTTTCAAGTGATCCGTGGAGGGCGTGAACCACAACTGCGAGGCAAAAACACTTTAGAGACGTTGCCGCTTCTGGCTAAACACGGCGTTATTAAGGAAGAACAAGCTCAGGCCTTATCCGATGCGTATCTCTTTTTGCGCAATATGGAGCATGCCATTCAATATATGGACGATCAGCAAACGCATCGTTTGCCAACAGAAGACGATCAAGTGCAAAAGGTGGCACTGTTGATGGGGATTGAAACCCAAGAGATGCTCTCTCGTTTGGCACAGATTCGTGATTACGTATCCAATTGCTTTGAAGCCATTTTCAAGGTGGGCGAAAAGGATGAGACTGAAGAGGATGACTGGCCTCAGGGTTGGGCTGAAGGCTTTGAAAGAGCAGCTCCCGAATTAGAAGAGCAATTTAAATCTCTGGGCTACGAAGATCCGACCACGTGCGCTTTCAGAGTCTTAAATCTTATGCGCTCGAAATTCTTGGCCGCTCAAACGGAAGCCGCACAAGCCCGAATGGCGCAATTGGTTAAACGGATCGTTGGTCTATGCAAAGATTTGGCCAATGAGTCCGATGGTACGGCACCCGATAAGATTTTCTTGCGATTTGTGGATTTATTGGAAGTGATTGCCGGTCGCAGTACCTATGTATCGCTTTTGATTCAATTTCCGCCTGTCTGTGAAAAGGTGGCGCGTGTTTTAAAGTCAAGTGCTGCCATTGCCGAGTACCTGATTGCGCACCCGATTGTTTTGGACGAATTGGTCGATGAGCGCAATGTCGTGTGGGATAACTTCACAACGGTGGATTGGAGTGATTGGCAAGACGAATTGTGGGAACAACTCCAAGAGGCAGCCGACGATCAAGAGTCCCAAATGAACATCATCCGAGATGCTCACCATGGGGCGGTTTTTAAACTCTTGGTGGCCGATCTTGAAGGTCGATTCACGGTTGAGCGCTTGGCTGACCAATTGTCAGCCTTAGCTGATGCGGTGATTGAAATTGTCATTACGTTGGCATGGAACACCGTAGCAAGCCGCCATTGCGATGTGCCCAAATTTGCTGTCATTGCCTATGGGAAGTTAGGGGGGAAGGAGCTCAGCTACGCCTCGGACTTAGACTTAATCTATCTCTACGATGATGATTCTCCTGAGGCTTCAAAAAACTACACCCGTTTAGTGCGCCGCATGATGAGTTGGCTGACGGTTCAGACGTCTTCCGGTATTTTGTTTGATGTTGATTTACGTTTGCGTCCCAACGGGGAAAACGGTTTGGTGGTTTCTTCCTTAGAAATGTTCCGTCGTTACCAACGAAACGAAGACGGCACGGGGGCTTGGCCTTGGGAGCACCAAGCGTTAACTCGAGCCCGTTTCTGCGCAGGTGATCGAGAAATTGGGGCGGCGTTTGAAAAAGAACGCGAAGCGCTTTTGAAGTTACCGAGAGACGCACAAAAAGTCTTACGTGATGTCTCAGAGATGCGTAGCAAAATGCTCGAAGGTCACCCCAACGGCACGTCCTTATTTGACGTCAAGCACGATCGTGGCGGGATGGTGGATATTGAATTCGCGGTTCAAGCAATGGTATTGGTTTACTCGCACGAGCATCCCGAATTAACGAATAATTTCGGCAATATTTTGTTATTGGAAATGGCAGGTCGCATCGGTTTAATCGATAACGATTTGGCCGCACGATGTGCTGGGATTTATCGCCAATATCGCAACGTTCAGCGTGCGTATCGGTTAGAGCATGGCTTGGGGAGCGTCAGAGTGGATCCGAAGGCGTTTGAGTCTGAAATTGCCGATGTTCGCGCTTTGTGGAAGGTTGTTTTTGGCGAAGGCGGGCCGGAGCGATAATTCAAAAAATACCAAAAATAGAACTTTTGAAACACCGAAGTTTTCGAGGGTATTTTTTCTCAAAAACGAGCTTTGAAAATCTATCTCATTGATTTGTAAGGAGTTGACTTGGATAAATCCGAAAGTCGACTTCGGATAAAATCGAAAGTCAAGTTCAATTTTTACTCAAAAAAAGCGCTACCTGCTAACGAGTAGAGTAGCGCTTTTCTTGCTTCGAGACTATCTCAATTCACGGACATCTCGACCTTTACGATCCTCTTCAATCGCAATGCGTTCTGCTCTCATGCAGGCGGCTGCAGTAAACAAAACGTCAGACGAAGAGTTCAAACCCGTTTCCGTTGAGTCTTGTAAAACGCTGATGATAAAGCCGACGGCCACGACTTCCATGGCAACTGAGGAGTCAATACCAAATAAGCCGCAAGCCAGGGGAATCAACATCAAAGAGCCACCCGGCACACCCGAGGTACCACAAGCGCAGATGGAGGCTACAAAACTTAAAATCACGGCAGAAACGAAACTGACTTCAATATTTAAGCTGTGAGCGGCAGCCAACGTTAACACCGTAATCGTAATGGCGGCACCTGCCATATTGATGGTGGCACCCAACGGGATCGTGATTGAATACGTGGCTTCGTCCAAATTCAAACGACGGCACATTCCCATGTTGACTGGGATATTGGCGGCAGATGAGCGAGTAAAGAAGGCCATCACGCCACTTTCACGCAAGGTGGCAAGCGTTAATGGATAGGGGTTGCGACGCGTTGCGACCCAAACCAAGAAGGGGTTAAGAACCAAAGCGACAAACGCCATGCAACCTAAAAGCACCGCCAAGATTTGTATGTAACCTTCAAAGACGTCTAAGCCCGTTGTGGCAACGGTACTTGCAACCAAGCCGAAAATCCCAACCGGGGCAAAGCGAATAACCACACTCACAACAAATTCAACACCTCGGGAGAGGTCTGCCATGAATTCACGAGAGGCGTTAGAGGCATGGCGCAAAGCCAAACCCAAACCGGTTGCCCAAGCCAAAATACCGATAAAGTTGGCCTTTAATAATGCATTGACGGGATTGTCGACCACAGCCAAAAGCATATTGCGTAACACTTCTTGGACACCACCGATGGCAGTCGCTTGCGAGTCGGCAGATACCAACATAATGTGCGTCGGAAAGATGAAACTGGCAACCACAGCGATTAACGCAGCTCCAAAGGTGCCGATGACATACAAAACGAGGACGGGTTTAATGTGTGCGCGCGTTTCGACATTGTGATTGGCAATGGCAGACATCACCAAAACAAACACCAACAAAGGTGCCACGGCTTTTAATGCTGAAATGAAAAGAGAACCTAAAAATGCACTTGAGATGGCAAGTGGCGGCGCAATGTAGGCGCAAATCACCCCTAAAACTAGGCCAATAAGAATTTGTTTAACGAGCGAAGCTTGTAAAAAAGGCTTCGCAAAACGAATCATGATACGTTTAGGCATTTTTGATGTCTTCTTTAAAGTTCAGGGAGATTGTTGATGGTCATTTCGCCACCATTCGCGCAATCTTAACGACATTTGCCCAAAAATAAGGTTTTGTACTTAAATATTTTCTAACCTCTTAGGCGGTTCTATCTAGGAGTTGAGCGCAAAGAAAAAGAGGCTTCGAAAATTAAATCGAAACCTCTGAATGGTCTAGTGTTAAAAGTTTGAGTGATTAATCCAACTCAGGCGTTTCAACCCCTAAAACCTTGTGCAACTTGGGACTCGTTGTCGTGTATTGCAATAAGGTTTTCTTTTCAGGATAGACGATGTCGGCAGCAGCAAAAGCGGCTAAAGCGCATTCGTGGAAGCCCGACAAAATCAACTTCTTCTTACCCGGATAGGTGTTGATGTCACCCACGGCAAAAATGCCGGGGATGGAGGATTGGAATTTTTCCGTATCGACCACGATTTGCTTGCGATAGATTTCAAGACCCCAATCGGCGATGGGGCCCAACTTCGGAGACAAACCAAAGAAGACCAACAAGTGGTCAAGCGGCATACGGCGAACTACACCATCGTCGCCCGTGACGCGAATTTCCGTGAGCTTGCCGTCTTTTTCTTCAAAACCCGTGATTTGACCGACTTCGAATTGCATTTCCCAGTTTTCGCACAATTCACGCATCTTGTTAACAGAAGCCGTTTGAGCGCGGAAGCCATCACGACGGTGCAAAAGAATGACGCTTTCGGCCTTACCCACTAAATTTAACGTCCAGTCGAGAGCAGAGTCACCACCGCCACAGATGACGATGTTTTTACCAGCAAAGAATTCCGGGTCTTTGACGTGGTAGTGAAGTTGGGTCCCTTCAAACTTGGCAATGCCCGGCACCGTCAAGCGCTTGGGTTGGAAACTGCCGACGCCGGCTGCGATAAAGACGGTCTTGGTCATAAAGCGCGTGCCCTTATCCGTTTCGACAAAGAAACGACCATCTTCTTGCTTTTTGACCGTCGTCACCTCTTCGCCCAAGTGAAATTGGGGGCCGAAGGGATGAATTTGCTTGAGAAGATTTTCTGTTAATTCTCGCGACGTGCAAACAGGCACGGCGGGAATGTCGTAAATAGGCTTATGTTCATAAAGCTCCATGCATTGACCGCCCACCATCTTAAGGGAGTCAACAACGTGAGCCTTCATTTCCAAAAGACCCAATTCAAAAACTTGGAAAAGACCGACAGGGCCGGCGCCAACAATGACGGCGTCCGTTTCAATAATTTCATCGGTTTTCGGTGCAATCGTTAAATAATCTTCAATAGCCATTTTTAATAATCCGATAGGGAATAAACACTTAATTATCCCATTTTTGGGTGAGAAACAAAAAGTTCAAGAGGCGCCAAAACGGCTATTTTTCGTTGAATTTCTTGTCGTCGAGAATTTCTTGACGAACTTGGCGCAACTTCGCATCGACCTGACTCATAAGATAAAAGTCGCCGTCGTTGGCCTGTTGGGCTAAGTTGAATTGATATTCGGCGGCACGTTTGTCACCGCGCGCCAAGTACATGTCGCCCACGGCTTGATGGTGAGCGCTATTTTGATTGAGTTCTTTGTAGCAACGGGCGGCAATGGCGTTATAAGCTTCGCTTTGACGGCTGATTGCTTGTTGAGAGCGCATAAACTTTAAGACGTCGTTATAGCGCTTCGACTCATAAAGCTCATTGGCGTAAAGCTTGACGGCCATTTCCGATAACGGGTTATTGTCCACAAGATTTTTTGCCTGACGCAAAGCTTGGCGTTTTTCATTGGCGTTGCCAAAAAGGAAAAGGCACTCCGATTGGTTCTTTTCCAAAATCGGGAGTTTGCCACCCAAACGAACCGCTTCATTAGCAAGACGTTTGGCTTCTGCCCCCTTACCCAATCGTCGATTAGCCACCGATAAGCCATAGGTTAGAGCAATTTTTTTGCGTTGATTTTTAGCGCTTGCCAAGTCGTCTCGTATTTCTTTTTCGACTTTTAATCGTTCGTTGTGTGAACTTTCTTGCAATACACGCATGCGCTGCTGAATCAAGAGAAAGTCCATGGAGTCCGTGTGCGTGCGATTGCCCAACTGTTGCGTACGGTTTTCCATATCGCTGATACGTTCGACCGTCAGCGGGTGGGTACTTAAATAAGCAGGGGAAGCCGATTCGTAATAGCGATTATTTTGTTGAAGTCGAGCAAAGAAATTCTCCATCCCTTTGGGGTCAAAGCCGGCATTGGCTAAAGAATTTAAACCGACACGGTCCGCTTCGCGTTCAGCACTGCGAGAGTATCCTAATTGCTTTTGAATCAGGGCCGCCTGACCGCCCATCGCAATACCGGCGGCCGCATTACCGCTGCCTGCTCGAGCCGCTAATAAGGCCAAGAGCAAGGAACCGATGGTGATCGCCATATTGTTGCGTTGCTCGTCAATCATGCGAGCAATGTGGCGCTGAGAGACGTGACCGATTTCGTGAGCAACGACACCGGCCAATTCACTTTCGGTTTGCGCGGCCACGATCAGACCAGTGTGCACCGCAATGTAGCCCCCGGGGATCGCAAAAGCGTTCAAGGACTTATCAATGAGCGGATAGAAAAAGAAATTGTAGGTGTGAGATTGCGAAACACTGGCTAAGCGGTAGCCCAAGCGATTGAGGTATTCGAGCGTTTCAGCATCATTGAGGTAAGCATCATCGGCACGAATGTGCGTCATGATTTCGTCCCCCAAAGCTTGTTCTTCTGACGGGGACATTTCAGTGCCCGCCACCGCCCCCATGCTGGGCAGGTTGAGGTTAAGCGATTGGGTTGCAGGCTCACGAACAGCCCACGCACTCATCGGAGTGAGCGCAATGGTTGTGCATAGGGCTGAAATGAGAGCTTTTTTAAACATGACCGGATGCGATGAAATAACACTCTAATCTTAATGAGAAAAGGCCTATCGTGCCGATATCGTTAAGGTTGGAAACAAATCGGAGTGCTTTGAAACACCCCGATTGAACTCAGTTTCCACTCTTGTAATGCAAAGGATGCAACGTAAATTGCTTTAATACCGCTGAACGACGATCGGGCTTATCGGCGCTATTGACGGGCAATGCTTCGACAAAGGCCACTTTACGAGGGCACTTATAAGCCGAAATGTTTTCCTTGCAAAAACGACGAATGTCTTCAAGCGTCGGATGCGTATTAGTCTCAGGAACAATTAACGCACACACGATGGCGCCCCACGTTTCGTTGGGCTCTCCCACAACAAGCGCTTCTTTAATGAAAGGGGAACGAGCCAAAAGGTTTTCCACTTCCAAAGGATAGACGTTTTCGCCGGCGGTCAAAATTAAGTCATGACGACGGGCATAAACGTGCAATCGCCCCTGATCATCAAAGTCTCCCAAGTCGCCCGTTTCAAACCACTCGCTTGTCAACGGCGGACGGCCCCAGTAACCCGGGGTTCGCATGGGGGAGGCCACTTCAATTTGTTGATGATGAATGCGTACGCGACTGTTGGGCAAAACTTTGCCGGAACCGCTTTGAAGTTCAAAACGTTCAGCGTAAGGCGTCATCACAACGTGTGAGCACGTCTCTGTCATCCCGTACGTGGTGACAATGGGCAGATGCTGTTCGTGAGCTTTAGCTAAAAGCTTATCGGTGGCAGAAGAGCCACCCAATAAAATCACACGAAGATGAGTGGGTGCCGTCCATTGAGGGAAAACTTCGAAAATCTTAGCAAGCATCGTGGGGACGATGCTCGTGATCGTCACATGATCGTCTTTTAACGCTTGCACAAAAGACTTTGCATCAAATAAAGGCGAAATCGCCACGGTTTTACGAGCCAAAAGGCAACGCGTCAAAATGGAAAGCCCGCCAATGCGTGTAAGCGACATACAAAGCTGCCAACAGTCATCGTCTTGCCACCCCAAATTTTTAGCGCTTTCATTGGCTGAGGCTAAAAGCATATCGGTCGTGATGATGGCAGGTTTCGGCAGTCCCGTGGTGCCCGATGTAAAGAGAACCGCAACGCAATTTTCAGGAAGCGGATCCGTGATATTGGCGATGCTTTCTAAAAGGACGCGACGCTCTGTGGGTGTGAGTTTAGGGTGCAGCATTAAAGCCGGCACCCCGAGTTCCATCAACGCATAAAGCTCGATCACCGTTTCGACCGAATTTTTGCCCTCAACGATGTAGGGCTGCCCTTTGGGGGGCAATACACCAGTGTTTTCCAAGCGTGCCATGCAGTTTTGCGTTAAGAGCGCAAGTTTGGCAAACGAATAATCCTGTCCGCCACAGCGAATCCCAATGGTCTCGGGGGCATCTGCGGCGGCCGTGATAATGGAAAAAGGCTTTTGCATGACGTATGGCTTACGGCAAACGCGGGAACTTCGTGAAGTCCGGGCGACGCTTTTCCAAGAAAGCGTTTTTGCCTTCCTTGCCTTCTTCGGTCATGTAGTAAAGCAACGTGGCGTTACCGGCCAATTCTTGCAAACCGGCTTGACCGTCGCAGTCGGCATTCAATGCTGCCTTCAAGCAACGAATAGCAATGGGGCTATTGGCTAAGATTTCACGGCACCATTGCACCGTTTCTTCTTCAAGTTTATCAAGCGGTACCACCGTGTTCACCAGCCCCATATCGAGGGCTTGTTGAGCATCGTATTGACGGCAGAGGAACCAGATTTCACGAGCCTTCTTTTGACCGACCAAACGTGCCATATAAGAAGCACCCCAGCCGCCGTCAAAACTCCCCACGCGGGGACCCGTTTGACCGAAGCGAGCGTTATCGGCAGCAATCGTTAAGTCGCACAACATGTGCAACACGTGGCCACCGCCGATGGCGTAGCCGGCCACCATGGCGACAACGGGTTTCGGGCACGTACGGATCATGCGTTGGAAATCCAAAACGTTTAAGCGAGGTACACCGTCATGGCCGACATAACCGCCATTGCCACGCACCTTTTGGTCGCCGCCCGAGCAAAAGGCCAAGGGGCCGGCCCCCGTTAAGATGATGACGCCGATGGACGGGTCTTCACGAGCGTCGCTAAAGGCTTGGCAGAGCTCTTGCACCGTTTCGGGACGGAAGGCATTACGCACATGTGGACGGTTAATCGTTAACTTGGCAATGCCTTCGGCCTTTTCATAGATGATGTCGGTAAATTCACCGAAACTTTCCCAATCGGGAATCGGCTTCAATTGATTCGTTTCAGTCATTTTCAAATGTTCCAAAAAAATAGTTAATCAAGTTTTGTTTTGGATGTGCGGACCAAGTCTGCCCATTTTTTTGTTTCCGATTGGATAAAGACTCGGAAACCTTCGGGCGTGCTTTCAACAACTTCAGCGCCGCGATTTAAATAAGCGGATTTTACTTTTTCCGTTTTTAGAGCCTCTTGCAAGGCAAGGTTTAATTCTTTAATGATCTTGGGATTGGTACCTTTTTGTACCACAATGCCGTCCCAAGCAAAAAGCTCGAACCCGGGAACCGTTTTTGCAATCGGAGCAATCTCAGGATGAGATTTTAACGGTTGTGCGCTACCGCTTCCCAACGCTGTGAGTTTTTTGGCATCAACGTGCACTAATGTATTGGGAGCCACGTCAATCGTAAAGTCAATGCGACCGCCCAGCATATCGGTCATGCTGGCTGCGCCTCCTCGGTACGGGATATGTTCAAAAGTGATTCCCGTGAGGTTAGAGAGCATGACGCCCGCCAAGTGACTCGTTGTGCCGTTGCCGGCCGATGAAAAGGTCAAGGGTTGAGAACTTGCCCTGGCTTTGTTTAAAAAGTCTTTCAAAGACGTCTCGCTATGGCGCTTGGGATTGACGCTCATCACCATGGTAATTTCAGTTAAGCGGGCAATGGGAGCAAAGTCTTTGAGCGGATCGTACCCAACGTGGGGATAAAGCGCAGGGTTAGTGCCAAGCGTGCCGTTAGTGACATAAAGCAGGGTGTAACCGTCATTTTTGGCGCGAGAGGCTTGTTCGGTACCGAGACTGCCACCGGCGCCCGCGATGTTTTCAACAATGACGGTTTGGCCGAGTCGCGTGGCCAATTCCGGCGCAATGATGCGGGCCAATGTATCGGCTCCGCCACCGGCAGGGAAAGGTACCACCAGACGAATTTCTTTGGCTTGTGGCCACGCTTTTTCAGCCAAAGCTTGGCCGGAAATAACGGTGAGGACGCAACCTAAAGAGGCCGCAAAGAGGGATTTTGCAGTCATAATTTCCTTTCGTGTATTAACTTTTTAGTAGGGGAGTCGGTAACCGATGCGAACATGAAGCTCTTTGTCATTGAGTTCCACATCAACAAGATCTGCACTTTGATCGTAGATGTATTTCTTTAAGGCACGAACATCGAATGCAGTCGTTTCTTTTGTTTGTCCGTCGATATCCAACCAAATATTTTCCGCATCAAATGATAAATGGTAGCGGTAGGATTTCACGAGCGGTCGCGTTTCATCAAAGACATGAGCCCAAATAGCAATCAAGGGGTAAAGGGCACTTAAAAAATACGTCTTTTTAATCGTGATGTCGGAGACATTTTCTTCAAGAGCAATGTCGCCGGCGAAATCCTTCATCAAGCGAGAAATCAGCACCGGAAGATCTTCGCAAGAAAGTGATAGACCTTCTAAAACTTTTTGTCCATCAACGGATTGGGTAAGAGCGGGGTTGTCTAGAAACAATCGCACACTGTGATAGACCAACTCCTTTTCTTGTACATTGGGGGCACGCAGGCGAGCTTCTTTGGGGGCGCGTAAAAGCGCTTTGTTGACGCGGGCACGCAGCAAGTGACCCAAGAAGTTAATGCTTGCCGTGACACCAACCAAAGACGTTGCCCAAGGAAGGTAGTTGGAGGTTGAAAATGCATCACTGGCTAAAGCCACAAGCCAGAGGAGAGTTGCCAAACCAACCCCTGCATAGCGCAAAATGGAGCGCGACTCTAAAACGATGTAGGCGTAACCAACACAGATGAGAACGGCCGTTACGGTTAAAACGCCTTGCGTTAATACCGTGAGTGACGACAGAAGGTCAGAGGCAATCCAAGCACAAAGGGTGACGAGCGCAACCGCAAAACCCAGACCCAACACGCGTTCATGACGGGCGTGAGGATGGGTGCGATGGGCTAAAACGGTGGTAATCGCAAAAGTGATACCGACAGAACCCACGCAAAGAAGAAAAGTTAACCAATTGGCCATGATGCAAATTAAGGAATGATGCCCATTTGAGCGGCTTCGTAAACGGCTTCACCGCGAGAATGAACTTGAAGCTTTCGGTAAATCTTTTTGATGTGAGCCGTGACCGTATGAGGCGAAATCGCCAAAATATTACCGATTTCATTAAAGCTCATGCCTTTGGCCAAGAGACGCAAAATTTCGGTTTCACGCTCAGAAAGGGGGTGCGGTACGGCTGTTGGTACTTTTTCAGTCACAACAGTGGAATTGGTGCACAGTGCTCGCAAAACACTTTTGGCCACATTGGGACTGACGGGAGAGCCGCCTGCTTGCAAAAGGCGTACGGCATTAATGAGGTCAGATTCAATGGCAGACTTTAAAACGTAACCCGTTGCACCGGCTTCAATGGCGCTCACAATGTGGGGATCGTCTTCGCTATTGGCCAAAATCATCACGTCGCTCTCAGGGTACTTTTCATTGACCCAAGAGACAATTTCAAGACCAAAACCATCGGGTAGAGTCAAATCAATGACAAGCGTCTCAAAGGGATAGGTGTCAATAAGTTTTTTAGCGGCCGATTTGGTTTCGGCAGTGCCGATGATGCGAATGTCTTTTTCAGCACCAATGACGCGCTCCATGCGATCGCGGATATGAGCGTCATTTTCAACAATCAAAATTCTCAATACTGCAGCCATAAGGTATAAGCTCCGAGCAATCTCGGGTACGACTTTTCGAAATTTTTAACTCCCATATTCTAACAAAGGATCATGGGAGAAAATCGCTTAAAAATGTTAACTTTTTGCCATTTCGATGGCCTTAGGCGGTAAGATTGAAAAAGCGTTGTTTTAACTAAAAGAGAATAAGGAAAACGAATGTCAATCAATCGCCGAGAAGCCCTCTTGACCGGTTTGGCCGGTTTGTTGGCAGCGGGCGTTGCCCAAGCCAAGCCCGCCGTTGTCCCTCCGATTTGGGATGGCAAAAAAATGTACGAGTCTTTGGAAAAAGACGGTATCGGATTTACCAATCCTGCTACCGTCGGCAGCCCCAAAGCGTATGTCATTTTCGATACGCAGTGTCCTGATTGCATTCGTTTGATGGATCGTTTGCGTCCCTTGTTGGATCGTGTTCAAATCACGTTTTTCCCGATTGCCTTTATGAACCCGCACTCGGATCCGCAAGCCACTGTCATTTTGACGGCGAAGGACCCCTTTGCAAAGCTTGAAGAACATCACGTGCACTTTCGCGATCCGAACTTCCGTGGCCTTCAATATGACATTACGAAGTTGCCGATGGATGTGCGCCAAAAGGTTTGGACCAATACCAAACTGCACCGCCGAAGCGGTTGTCGAGCCGTGCCTTACGGGGTCTTTAAAAATGCCAAGGGTGAGTTCATCCCCTTTGACGAAAATCTCAATACTGATGAGTTAGCCGCCATCTTTGGATTAAAGTGATTGTTTTTTGACAAAGGCCTCGAAGATTTTCGGGGCTGTTGCTTATTTTGGCGTCAAAAAATCAAACCGATAGTGTTAAAGTAAAAGTAATAGTGAAAGTGTCATCTGAATGTCATATTGTTTCGTCACAATGTGCACTTAAAGTACTTGTTAAGTAAGGAACTCTTATGCCCACCGAAAATGCAGAGATTAAGTTAGCTGTGAGTGAAGAACCGGTCAAAAAAGACGAGGTGAAAGCTCCTGCACGAGCCGCGAAAAAGCCGGCTGTGCGTCGCACGAAAACCTCATCTTCCGCTAAACCCGCCAAGACGGTAAAAAGCGTTAATGTTTCATCGAGTGCAAAACCTGTTGACGTAACCGACCCTGCCTACTACTTAAATCGTGAAATCAACTGGATTGATTTTGATAGTAAGGTTTTAGAGCAAGCTAAAGACGCAACCGTTCCGCTTTTGGAACGTGTGAAATTCTTGTCGATTTTTTATAACAATCTCGATGAATTTTTCATGGTGCGCGTAGCCAACGTTTGGAAGCAAGTGCAAAGCGGTGCCGATCCGACGGGCGCTGACAAACTTTCGCCTCGCCGCCAATTCTCAGAAATCGGTCGTCGCGTGCGTGAAATTTGTGATGAAGCTGAGCTTGTTTGGAAAAAACAAATTGTGCCGGCCTTGGATAAAAAGGCCATTCGTATCGTCAAATACGCAGACCTTGCCGAGAAAAAGCGTCAAGCGTTGGATGCGTTTTACGATAGCGATATCTACCCGGTCTTAACGCCGCAAGTGATTGACTCTGGGCACCCCTTCCCGCTCGTTTCCAACTTGAGCATTAACTTCATCATGGAATTGGTGGATGCGAAAAATCCCAAGGATGTTCGTCATGCACGCTTGAAGTGTCCGGATAACTTACCGCGATTTCTTTTCTTACCGCACGGCAAGGAAGAAATTCATCCCGATTTGAGTTTTGATCCGGGCTATACCGAAGTCGATGTTGTTTTGATTGAAGATTTGGTTGAAGAGCGTATGCATCGACTCTTCCCGGGTTTTAATGTTAAAGCGGTGGGGCAATTCCGAGTCACGCGTAACACCGATGTGGAAATTGAAGAAGACGAAGCCGATGACTTGTTGGCCGCTGTTCGCGATTACGTGGACCAACGTCGCTTTGGTGACATCATCCGTGTTGAAATGGGACGAGGGATTCCGGTTCGTTTGGCAGATCTTTTGATCGAATACTTGGACGTCAAACCCCACCAAGTCTATAAGCAAAAGATTCCGTTGGCTTTTTCTGCCTTTATGGGTCTCGGTTGCATTGATCGACCGAAGTTGCAATATAAGCCTGATCGCACAAAGCTTGTGAAAGAATTGGATATGGAAAACGACTGTTTTGCCGCCATTCGCAAGCAAGACATCGTGATGTATCACCCGTACGATCGCTTCCAAGGTGTGCTCAACTTCATTGAACAAGCTGCACGTGACCCGAAGGTCGTGGCCATTAAACAAACCCTTTACCGTTGCGGTAGCGACTCGCCCGTTATTCGCAGTTTGTTGGAAGCCCGCCGTCGTGGCAAGCAAGTAACGGCAGTTGTGGAATTAAAGGCTCGTTTTGACGAAGAGCGTAACATCAACTGGGCCGAAGAGTTGGAACGCGCAGGCGTTAATGTGGTCTACGGTTTTGTGGGCTTGAAGATCCACGCCAAGCTTTGTTTGGTCGTGCGCCGAGAAGCCGATGGCATTCGTCGCTATGTTCACGTGGCTACGGGTAACTACAATGCGTCTTCAGCAAAGATTTATACGGACTTGGGCATTTTGACTGATGATGAAGATATCTGCGCTGATGTGACTGATTTGTTTAACGTGATGACCGGTTGCGGTCGAGTCGATGCCTATCGCAAGATTTTGGTTTCGCCCAATACATTGCGTCCGTCTTTGATGAAATTAATTGACGACGAAATTCGTTTGCATCAAGAGCACGGCAATGGTCACATTATTTTGAAGTGCAACCAATTGGTCGATGGTGGCATCATCGCAGAGCTTTATCGCGCATCGTTGGCTGGCGTGAAGATTGAATGCTTGGTGCGCGGTATTTGTTGCTTGCGCCCCGGGGTTCCCGGTTTGTCGGAAAACATTACCGTTCGTTCCATTGTGGGCCGCTACCTTGAGCACGCTCGTGTGTATTGGTTTAACCACAACGGTGACGAACAAATGTACATTGGCAGTGCCGATATGATGAACCGTAATCTCAACGGCCGTATTGAAGTACTGGCACCGATTTCAAGCGCCAAGATTCGTAAAAACATCATGGAACGTATCTTGCAGTTGCAATTAAACGATACGGAACAAGCTTGGCAGATGAATGCAGATGGTACGTACACGCGCCTGCGTTCCATCAGAACCAATAAGCGTATCGATTCTCAAAGTGCCAGCCATCATACAAAGCATTTGTACTAAGAAAGGTCTGTGGTTATGACGCAGAAAGCTTATACCGATTTAAAAGATGAGCAACTGGAAACGACGGGTTTTGTTCGTCCCAATCCGACTGTCAAACGTGTGGGGTTTGTGGATTTGGGCAGTAACTCATCACGTTTAACGATTGTGGAATTTGATGTTCGCGGTCGTGTGACGATTCTCGATCGCGTCAAAAGCATGGTTCGTTTGGGGGAAAAGGCGTTTGAAACGAAAGAACTTCAATCCCAGGCCATGGCTCGTGCGCTCACGTGTCTTGATGAGTTTGTGAAGGTTTGTGACTCTTTCGGTGCAAAGGAAATTGTGGCCGTGGGGACGGCTGCGCTTCGCATCGCCAAAAATAGTCAAGCCTTTGTTGATGAAGTCAAAGCCAAAACCGGCATGGACCTAAGTGTTATTTCCGGTGAGGAAGAAGCGCGCTTAATTCGTGTGGGGATTTGGGATGCTTTCCCCAAAACGAAAGATGCTTTCCTTTTTATCGATATCGGTGGTGGCAGTACCGAGCTCTCAGTGTCTTCTCGCAGTGATATTGAAGTGCTTGAGAGCTTGAATGTCGGTTGCGTGATGGTCACGGATGCCTTTACTCAAACGAAGACGGGGAAGGTGAGTGCGACCGTTTTTGAAAAAATGCAAGCCTTGGCATTGCGAAAGATGCAGTATGCTTTGGCTGACATTAAGGCCGTCAACTATCGAGCTGCGGTTGCCAGTAGTGGCACGGCTCAAGCATTAATGGCTTTTGCCCAATCTCAACGAGCAACGAATAATCCCTTAGAAGTGTGCCCCGAAGGGGTGGTGTTACCGTTGGCAGATTTAGAAAACGCTGCCAAAGCCCTTTGTCAGATGACCATGAGCCAACGCCGTACCCAAGCAGGGTTTAGTCCTGCTCGAGCCGAAGTGATTGTGGGTGGGGCTGCCATTTTGGTGCAATTGTTAAAGGCTTTAAAGCTCGAGAGCGTCATTGTGACTGCTAGCAACCTTCAAGACGGTCAAGTGGTCGATTACATCGAACGTCATTACCCGAAAGAAGGTCAGAAAGAAAACTATTGGCGTCGCAAGAGTGTGAAGCGTTTGGCAAAACGTCATCACTATCAAAAGCCGCACGCCAAACACTTAAAGCAATTGGCATTAGGGATTTATGCTTCAGCCATTGAAGAAAAATTATGTGCCACTCAAGAGGGCTTAGAAGAGCTCTTGGGTTATGCGGCACGCATGCACGACATCGGTATTGATATCGGTTACGATCGCCATCATGAGCACGGAGCCTACTTAGTGCGCCACAGTTCCCTTTTGGGATTTACAGAACATGAAATTTTGGTGATGGCTCGCATGGTCTTTATGCACGGACGACCGTCATCGACTTTACCGCAGTTTCTCGAAGGCTCTGTGGTGACACAGGCTGAAAAGATGGCCGGCCTTTCGCTTTTCTTGGCTGAAAACTTGGATCGCACGCATCGATCTTTAGTCAAAGAGGCACGCTTTGTGAGAAAACCCGAAGGATTATTCCTTGAAGTCAATGCCCAGGCACCGGCGCCCATTGAAAAGAGCACGTTGGAAAAACTCAAGAAACACTTAAAGAAGGTGTTGGGTGAGACGGTTGAAGTGGATTTCCATGAAGAAACGCCGGAGCCCACCATCACCATCATCGAAGAGTAGTTAGCTCTTTTCTTCCATCGAAACCACTTTTGAGACCTTTTGGCAGCGCGTCGTAAACCAAGCGACGCCTCCCATGAGGCTTGCCACGCTCATCAATACTGCTCCTGCACCAATCACAGTCCCTGCAGCACCAAATAAAATTGGCAATGTGGTGTGGCAGACATTAATGAGCATCGTGCGCAATCCCAATGCTTCGCCCACACGGCCTTCGGGCGATTGCGTGTGAAGCAGTGACATCACATTGGGTTGTGAAGATCCGAGTGCTAAGCCTAAGAGAAATGCTACGGCACAAAGCGCGTAGAAGTCATCAAAAAGCGGGAAGAGGAAGTAGCTTAAAGCCCCAAAGCTAAAGGCAAAGGTGAGCGTTTGCCATTCCGTCAAATGCTTGGCAATCCAAGGCATAAAGAGTCGAACGACAAAGGTGGCTGAAGCGAAAAAGCCCAAAATCCAACCGATTTGCGTTGCACTTAATCCAATGGACGTCCCATAAATCGGGATCATAAAGTTCTGTAAATCCCACGCCATGGACATGAAAGAGCTCACAATCAGTACGTTTCTGACATGAGGAATGCGCATTAATTCAAAGCTGCCTTTGCGACGAGGAGGTTTTTTATTGCTCCATGCATCCGGTAAGAGTTTTCTAACGGCAAAAAGGAAAATGCATAAGCCGGTCAAGGCGGTTGAGAGCGCAAAGACATAAGCGCTACGATAGCTAATGTAGTCAATGAAGTAGCCGCCAATAATCGGAGCGGTGAAACCGGCTGCCGAAAAGCCCATTGCCAAAATGGCAAAGTGCGTCGTGCGGTTGCGATCGTTAGATAGATATCCAATTAATTGTTGAATGGCCATCGCCAATAGCATCAAGCCTACGCCATTAATAATGCAGGCGAGGTACAAGGGCCACAAGCCATAGACGCTTGTCGTCAAAACAGAGGGAATAGTGGATGCAACAGCAGAGGTCAATACGCCGTAAAGGATGGGTTTTTTAGGCCCAATGTTATCGATCCATTGACCGCACCGAATGGCAAATAAGGCCGGAACAAAGGCAAAAAGCGCCATCATAATGCCCACTTCGAGCGCAGAAGCCTGTTCGTGCAACGCATCAAGCGAGCAGGTAACACGATTGGTCACGCATCCGATATGGACGATGACCGTTAAGAGAACAATCTTGATAATCTGAGTGGGCCAAGTCATAAATATAGGAAAGCCACAGTACGTTACGCGCACTGTGGCTTCTGCCTCAATCGACTAAATTACAAGTCTTACTTGCGGATAATGAGCAACGGGATATCGGCAATGGAAGCAATGCGCGTGGCAGTTGAACCCATCACGGCGCTCTTGAAGCGACCGTAACCGTGAGAACCCATCACCAAAATATCGAGTTCGCGCTTCTTGCAGTAAGCAGCGATTTCGTCACCGGGGTTACCGACCAAGCAAACTTCCTTGGGCTTGACACCGGCTTGTTCGAAAAGCGGAAGCACGGGATTCACGGCTTCAGCAAATTCGCTCTTTTGCAATTCAACGACTTCGTCTTCGCTCAAGGCGGGCAATGCCATACCGGTCATGTCGGGCATAACGGCACCGGCATAATCGCTCACCGTATTGATGATATGGAACGTTGCATCCTTGCCACCGAAGAGAGGCAATTGCTTAACAGCGTAATTAACAGCGGCCGTACCGAAATCAGAACCGTCAACGGCGATGCCGACGTTCAGGGCATCCTTTTCAGGAGCACTCTTGTCGCGCAACATCAAAAGCGGAACCTTCGTCAAGGCCAAAACGGCATTGGTCACGGAACCAAAGAGCAAGCCCTTTAAGGCAGAACGGCCGTGAGAACCCATGATCAAGAGGTCAACATTTTGTTCTTCAGCGATTTCAGCAATCACTTCAGCGGGTGTACCGATCTTGGAGACTTCTTCAGCCTTCATGCCGGATTTCTTCAAAATATTGCGGACAGCCTTGAATGCCTTTTCGCTTTCGTCTTCGTAGTAATCGGAAAGAGCTTCACGGCTAACAAGACGACTGGCGCGAGCCGGCAACGGTGGTTGGACATTCAAGAGCACAACTTCAGGGTCTTGACCGATCAAAGTCGTACGACTGGCAACAAAAGCAACCGCATTGTCACTGTAAACACTACCATCAACGGGAATAAGGATCTTCATAAACTATCCCTTTATATTTAAAAATTTACAATTCAGTTCAAACTCTACATCTATGTGACAGTAAAGCGAACCATGGTCTCGAAACGGCCACTTACAACAGTCTTCGAGCAGAGAGAGCTCGGGTCAGTGAAGAAAAATCATCGAAAATCTCGAAAAATATTCTTCAATCTCCTTACAATCACTTTAACCTTATTTGATGACGATTTCTAGCCCTGATACACAATATTGTGTGCTTTTTATCAACATATATGAATACAAATGACTATAGACGCTTCGGAGGCATTTCTCGACTCTTCGGGCGCGATAATTTTGAAAAACTCCAAAATGCTCATGTTTGTATCGTGGGTGTAGGTGGCGTAGGCAGCTGGGCGGTTGAAGCCATGGCTCGTACGGCTATCGGTCGTATCACGATTGTAGATGGCGATACGGTGGCCGAAAGCAATACCAACCGACAATCTCACGCAATGGATGGCAACTATGGCTTAAAGAAAGTTGACGTGTTGGCTCAACGCATCAAAGCTATTAATCCTGCGGTTGAAGTGGTTGCTTGTGACACGTTTGTCGATGAAACGAATTTTGACGAGGTGATTGGTCGACCTGACATGGTTTTGGATTGCATTGATTCTTTGAAAGCGAAAGCACAGTTAATTGCTTGGGCAAAGAAAAATGACATTGCCTTAATCGTGAGTGCAGGGGCCGGTGGCCGAGTGGATGCAACGCGTGTGAAAGTCGATGACTTGGCTCGTGTTTCAGGGGACGGTTTAGTCTCTGCTTTACGCACCAACCTTCGCAAATATTACGGTTTTCCCAAAGGGAGTGCTCAGAGCAAAAGTACCAAATTTGGTTTTCCCTGCGTTTATAGCGATGAACCGGTTTTGCCTAGTCAAGACGGAGAGGATGGTTTTGGTGTCTTTGTGGGAGTGACGGCGGTTTTTGGCATGACCATGGCATCGCTGGCAGTGAGGGCTTTGCTAGAAAAATAGGGGTCTTTACAGCAACCTCCGTAAAGCCCCTGTTTAAACAGGGGATGTAAGGAGCAAAGTCGTAAGACTTTGTAAATCTATCAATTGAGCATATCGTTTTTTGATCTCTATTGATAAAATTGAAACCATGGAACTGATGCTCAACTACTCATTCGAACTGAAACTCAACACAGC
>DBFZTP010000060.1:0-19746 GCA_048520025.1 Candidatus Aphodousia sp. | reverse complement strand
ACGTTATGGCAATCATTTTAGGAAAACATCGCATTGACGGCCCCTTGTTTTTGGCGCCGATGGCCGGCGTCACAGACCGTGCTTTTCGAGAACTTTGTCGAGAGTTTGGAGCCAATTATGCGGTGGCCGAAATGGTGGCCAGTCAGCCACAACTTTGGGAAACAGCCAAGAGCCGTTCTCGCATGATGTTTGGCGAAAACGAAAGTCCTCGAGTCGTTCAACTTTTAGGGGCTGATCCCGTTTTGTTGGAAAAGGCCTTTTATTGGGCGGCTGAAGCTGGGGCTGATGTGATTGATTTCAACATGGGATGCCCTGCTAAGAAAGTCTGTTCGGTGGCCTGTGGTTCTGCCTTGATGCGCGATGAGGCGCAAGCGCAGGCGATTTTAGAAGCCTTGGGGCGAGCCTCACAAACGGCAGATATTCCCGTGACGCTTAAATGCCGAACCGGGTGGGATGAAGCGCATAAAAATGCACTTACCATTACGAAAATGGCTCAAGATAATGGCTTTCGTTTAGTGACGGTACACGGCAGAACGCGAGCTGGTGGATTTATGAACCCCGTGGAATATGACACGATTGCCGAAGTGGTGAGTGAACTTACTATTCCCGTGGTCGCAAACGGCGATATTACGACGGGTGAAGAGGCTAAGCGAGTGTTGGACTATACGGGGGCGGTGGCCGTGATGGTCGGGCGAGCTGCCATGGGGCAGCCTTGGATTTTCCAAGAAATGAAAGCGGTGCTTTCAGGACAAAAAGTCGTTTCTCTTACGATGAAAGAGAAGGCGCAGACGATTTTAAAACATCAGGATTGGCACTTTGCCGATTACGATGAATTAACGGCGGTGCGAAATTTTCGCAAGCATTTACTTTGGTACCTCAAGGATTTTGACAACTTTGAGAGTGTTCGTGAAGTGTTGTGTCGGGCAGAGACGGCCCAAGAGCAAAAAGCACTTCTGCGGCAATATTTTGCTGATCAAGGCTGGTTAAATTAGGGCTGGTCTGAGCGTTTTTAGTCGAGGCGGAATAAAATTATGATCGATCAAGTAGTTTTCGATAAACTCAAACAAAAGCAAGCGCAAATCAATCCCTTGCATCATCCGGTGCAAGCGGAAAATCATGTGCCTCAAGGCGATACGATTGAGGCGGCGGTGGTGCGTAGCTTGCAACGCTATTTTGCAAATTTGCAAGGTTCTCAGCCGATGGAAGTCTATCCGATGGTGATGGCCGCGGTTGAAAAGCCCATGTTGGAATACGTGATGAAGTACTGTGGCCACAATAAGTGCGCGGCCGCACAATTGTTGGGCATTAACCGTAATACCTTGCACAAAAAGCTTCAGATGTACAAGTTAATCTGAGGTTAGGGAAGAATTTCTTTTTTTCTTTTTAATTTTTTAGGACTATTACCATGCGTAAACAAGCATTGTTAAGTGTCTCCGACAAAACCGGTGTTGTTGAATTCGCTCGCGAATTGGCAGCCTTGGGTTACCACTTGCTCTCGACGGGCGGTACGGCAAAGTTGATTGCTCAAGCCGGCATCGAAGTGCAAGAAGTGGCCGATTACACGGGTTTCCCGGAAATGCTCGACGGTCGTGTTAAGACGTTAAACCCGAAGATCCACGCCGGTCTCCTCGCCCGCCGTCCGGATCCGGAACACATGAA
This sequence comes from Candidatus Aphodousia sp., assembly GCA_048520025.1. GTDB lineage: Bacteria > Pseudomonadota > Gammaproteobacteria > Burkholderiales > Burkholderiaceae_F > Aphodousia. Next base: position 18,087 of record DBFZTP010000060.1, on the reverse strand, counting down.
GGCTTTGGAAGAACACAACATCGATCCGATCGATATCGTTGTTGTGAACCTCTATCCGTTTGAAGCAACGATCGCTAAGGCCGATTGCACGTTTGAAGATGCTATCGAAAACATCGATATCGGCGGTCCGACGATGATTCGTGCAGCAGCCAAGAACCACGAAAGCGTTGCAGTGGTGGTGGATCCCGCTGACTATGCCCGCGTGGTTGAAGAATTGAAGGCCAACGGTGAAGTGAGCGCCAAGACCCGCTTGGAATTGGCTAAGAAGGTGTTCTGCCACACGGCTCGCTACGACGGCATGATCTCCAACTACTTAACGAGCTTGGATGACGACAACGCCAAGAAGGATTTCCCGGAAAGCTTCTCTCGCCAATGGGTGAAGGTGCAAGATATGCGCTACGGTGAAAATCCGCACCAAAAAGCAGCTTTTTACCGTGAAGCCAATGTGGGTAAGGGCTTGTTGGCGAGCTACAAGCAATTGCATGGTAAGGCTTTGTCTTACAACAACATCGCCGATAGCGATGCTGCTTGGGAAGCCGTGCGCCAATTCGAAGAACCGGCTTGCGTGATCATCAAGCACGCTAACCCCTGTGGTATCGCCGTGGGTGCCGATAGCGCCGAAGCCTACGCCAAGGCCTTTAAGACGGACTCCAAGAGCGCCTTTGGTGGCATTTTGGCTTTCAACACGCCGGTGACGGGTGCTTGTGCTGAAATGATTTCCAAGCAATTTGCCGAAGTGATCATGGCCCCGGCTTTTGACGCAGCCGCTTTGGAAATTTTGGAAAAGAAACCCAATCTCCGTTTGTTGACGATTGAAATGGGCACGGACGCTAACGACTTTGACTTCAAGCGCGTGGGCGGCGGTCTTTTGGTTCAAACGCCTGACTTGCAAGTGGTTACGGCCGATCAACTTCGCGTTGTGACGGAAAAGCAACCGACGGCTCAAGAATTAAAGGATATGCTCTTTGCTTGGAAGGTCGCGAAGTTTGTGAAGTCCAACACGATCGTTTTTGCTAAGGACGGCATGACGATGGGTGTGGGCGCCGGTCAAATGAGCCGCGTGGACTCTGCTCGTATCGCTTCGATTAAGGCTGAAGAAGCCGGTCTTTGCTTAAAGGGCACGGCCGTTGCTAGCGATGCCTTCTTCCCGTTCCGTGACGGTTTGGACGTGGTGATTGATGCCGGTGCTACCTGCGTCATTCAACCGGGCGGTTCCGTTCGCGATGACGAAGTGATTGCTGCTGCTAACGAACGCGGTATCACGATGGTCTTTACGGGTGAACGTCACTTCCGTCACTAATCGTTCTTAAAACGAGACAAAATTTGTCTTTGTTTCGTTACTAAAAGAAAAAAGAGGCGCTTCGAAACAGTTCGACGCCTCTTTTCCTTTACAATCGATACTTGGTATTTTTGGCTTTAAGGCTTTATTTGTCATGCAAGTTAATCGTCGAATGTTTATGGCTACAGGGGTGGCCGCTACCGGTGCGGTAGCAGTGCCGGCTTGGGCTCAACTTCGCATTGAAATTACGGGGGTGGGTGCCAATCAGTTTCCGATTGCCATCCCTCAATTTCAAGGAACCCATAACTCACCGGTGGATATCGCCTCGGTTATCACCGCTGACCTTGAACGAAGCGGCGCCTTCCGTGCCATCAAGGTCATGGGCGAAATCCCGGCGGAAGATTTAAAAAAGCCTCGTGGTCCTTTCTGGCAAACCATGGGAGCAAACGCTTTGGTCGTTGGGACGATTGAGACAATTACCGAGACGCGTTTTGCGACGACATTGCGCCTTTTTGATACGGTTAAGGGCACGGTGCTCACCGAAAAGCGTTATGTCGTGGATAAAGCCGACTTGCGTTTGACGGCTCACCAAATGGCCGATGACATCTATGAAAAAATCACGGGTGAATCGGGCATCTTTGCCTCTCGCTTGGCCTATGTGTTGCAAACGGGGCCGAAAGCCTATGAGTTGATTGTTTCGGATTCTGACGGTGAAAATCCAAAGACCGCATTAAAGAGCAATCAATCCATTATTTCGCCCATGTGGTCGCCCAACGGTGCGCTTTTAACCTACGTGTCCTTTGAAGCCAATAAGCCTGTGATTTATTTGCACGATGTGCGCTCGGGTGAGCGTCGTTTGATTGCAAGCTTTAAGGGTAATAATTCAGCCCCGGCGTTTAGCCCTGATGGCAAGACCATGGCCGTGGCATTGTCGATGGGGGGCGGTACGCACATCTATTTGATGAGTACCAACGGCACCAACGTGCGTAAGTTCACGTTCAGTCAAGGCATTGATACGGAACCCGTGTTTAGCCATGACGGACGCTATGTGTACTTTACGTCTGATCGTGGTGGCAGTCCCCAAATTTATCGTCAAGCGGTCGATAGTCGCTTGGCTCAGCGTGTCACGTACAATTGTGACTACGCTATCAGTCCGGCAATCAGCCCCAAGGGCGATCGCTTGGCCTTTATTTCTCGTATGGCGGGAGCTTTCCGCGTAACGCTTTTAGATCTCAACACGATGGCTCAAACCGTGTTGACCGATACGGTGCGTGACGAGTCGCCCACCTTTGCCCCTAATGGCAAGGTGCTTGTTTACGCAACGGAAGAACGTGGTGTGGGCGTCTTGGCAACGGTCAGTTTAGATGGTCGCGTACGCACTCGTTTGACGGGACGTCGAGGCGATATTCGCGAGCCGACTTGGGGCCCGTTATTGAACAAGATTTAATAATTTTGACTATTTAGGAGTCTAAAAAATGCAAGTTAAGACCAAGATTTTATTCGTGAGCATGGCCATGGCTGCCGGCTTGTTGACGGGTTGCTCCTCTGTGGATTTGAACCCGAATTCTGCTGAAGACATCGCCATGATGGGCGATCCGGCCACGAACCCTGATCACCCCTTGAATCAACAAAGCATTTACTTTGCCTTCGATAGCTACTCTGTCGGCGCTGATTCTCAAGACAAGATGCAAGCTCATGCTCGTTATTTGACGACGCACCCGAACGCTAAGGTTGTCTTGGAAGGTAACACCGACGCCCGTGGCGGTCGCGAATACAACTTGGCTTTGGGTCAAAAGCGCAGCGAAAGCGTTAAGGATCGCTTGCAATTGTTGGGCGTGCCCGCTGACCGTATGGAAAGCGTGAGCTTCGGTAAGGAAAAGCCCCGTGCTTTGGGTCATGACGAAGAGTCTTACCAAGAAAACCGTCGCGTCGACATCAAGTACTTGGCTCAGTAATTAATTAACAAGTCAATGGCGAGGAGGGTTCGATGCGCATCGGCCCTTCTTTGCTTTTAAAAAAGGATATAAGCATGCGACAAACGATTTTGAGCATTGCCATTGTGTTGACGGGCTTGAGTGCCAGTAACGCATGGGCATTCGCTGATGATGATGCTCGCAAGGCCATTTTAGAGTTGCGTCAGCAGTTGGCAGCTTCTCAAGAAGCCCAGATGGGAATGATCTCCCAATTGGAGCAGTTGCGCTCACAAAACCAACAATTAATGGGCGACATCGAAGAGTTGCACCGAAAGGTTGAAACGATGGACAAGCGCTTGATTGAAATTGAGCCTGCCCGCGTTGAATTGGATGGTAAGGTCATTACGGTGAAGCCAGCTGAACGTCGTGACTTTGACGAAGCCGTTCAAAAGTTCCGTGATCGTGACTTTAAGGGCTGTATCGCTGCGATGGATGCCTTTAAGAAAGCATGGCCGTCATCGGCTTATTTAGCCAACGTTGATTATTGGCGCGCGAGCTCTTACTACGCATTAAATAATTTTGATGCAACGGCGAAGATTACGGCCAATATGATTCGCAAGTTCCCAAGATCGCCGAAGGTGGCTGATGCCTATTTGCTTAAGGCTTCGGCTGAACTTTCTGACGGCAAGATGGATGCTGCTAAGGCAAGCCTTAATCAAATTGTTAAACGTTTCCCCAAGAGCGACCAAGCAAAGACCGCTCGTGAACGTTTAAAGCAAATTGCTGCGATTAAATAATGTCTTGCGAAGAACTGCCAAGATTGGTTTCTTAAAATTGAAAAAGGAACAGTTTTGGCAGTTTTCTTTTTTTGTTCAAAAAACGAGCAAAATTCCGCTTGGTACGATATTTTTCAGGCCAGCTATAGAGAATTTCGCTAAAATCAATAGCTGTACATTAAAGAGGCTTTGCCTCGGTTCAATTTCCTACTTTCTTAAGAGAATTTCAAATGACTTGCTCTACACTCGGCCATAAGTTTTTACGCTCACCGCTTTTGAATCGCGGTTCGGCATTCACCGAAGAGGAGCGCTGCCAAAGTGGCCTCCGCGGTTTATTGCCGGCACGAGTTGAAACATTAGAAGAGCAAGCGAAGCGTGCCATTACGGTCATGCGTCGCTTCCCCACGGGATTGCAACGTTACATCTATTTGGATGCCTTGCATAACACGAACGAAACGCTCTTTTTCAAGGTGGTCTCTGACTACATTGAAGAGGTGATGCCGATCATCTACACGCCGACTGTTGGTGAAGCCTGCCAAGAGTTCAGCCACATCTTCATGCAAACGCGTGGTCTTTATGTCACGATCAATGACAAGGGCCGTGTTGCTCAGTTGTTGGATAACGTGGCTCAAGACGATGTCGAAGTGATCGTGGTCACGGACGGCCAACGCATTTTGGGCTTGGGTGACCAAGGTGTTAACGGCATGGGTATTCCTATCGGTAAGTTGGCCCTTTACACGGCTTGCGCCGGTGTGGCTCCGGAAAAGACGTTGCCGGTGACGATTGACGTCGGTACGAATAATCCCACGTACTTGGCTGATCCGATGTATCTCGGTCTTCGCCATGAACGTATCTGCGGCGCTGCTTATGACGAGTTGATTGACGAATTCATGGACGCCGTTCGCAAGCGCTGGCCCAATGTTTTGGTTCAATTTGAAGACTTCGGTAACGCTAACGCTTTCCGTTTGTTGGATCGTTGGAAAGATAAGAGCTTGTGCTTTAACGATGACATTCAAGGCACGGCTTGCGTGGCTTTGACGGGCTTTTACTCTGCCATGCGTGTGACGGGCGGCAAGCTTGCCGATCAACGCGTTTTGTTCTTGGGTGCCGGCGAAGCCGCCACGGGTATTGCCAATTTGATCGCAGCAGCTATTGCTGATGAAACGGGTATGCCGATGGAAGAAGCCCGTAAGCGCTGCTTCCTCTTTGACTCCAAGGGTTTGGTGGAATCCACCCGCACGGGGCTAACCTCTCATAAGAAGGACTTTGCTCACGACGCACAACCCGCAACGAGCTTCTTGCAAGCCGTTCAACAATTGCGCCCGACCGCTATCGTTGGTGTGGCCGCATTGCCCAACGCCTTTGACTCCATGGTCATTGGTGAAATGAGTGCCATTAACGAGCGTCCCATTATCTTTGCTTTGTCTAACCCGACTTCGAAGGCTGAATGCACGGCAGAGATGGCTTACCAATTCTCTGACGGTCGTGCTTTGTTTGCTTCCGGTTCTCCCTTCGATACGGTTCAGTACAAGGGCAAGACCTTTGTGCCGCGTCAAGGCAACAACTCCTACGTGTTCCCGGCTTTGGGTCGCGCAGCTACCTTTGTTAAGGCAAAGACCATGCCCACGGGTATGTTCTTGGCTGCCTCTCGTAAGTTAGCGGAATTGGTGACGCAAGAAGATTTGGATAACGGCAGTTTGTATCCTTCCTTGACGGAAATTCGTCCGATTTCTGAAGCAGTTTCTGTGGCCGTGGCTCAATGGGCTTACGACAACGGTTTGGCAACGGCTGAAAAACCGGAAGATTTGGATGCTGCTGTGAAGGCCAGCATGTACACGCCTCACTACTAATTCTTTGTCTTTTAAGCAAGGAATGAAACTTGAGGCGGCACAGACCGCCTCAAGCTCGTTTTAGAGATCATCTGTGAAAGAAAATAATCCTTTAATCGACGTTGAGCCGTCATTGATTCCAGATATGACGCCCTCTTTTGATGACGTGGCCGTTGTGGCTCGTTTGAAAGGGGAGGCGTTGCTCACGTTTCCTGAGGATCTTTATATTCCGCCGGATGCTCTAAAGCTTTTTTTAGAGTCTTTTGAAGGGCCTTTTGACCTTTTACTATACCTTATTCGTAAGCAACGCTTAGACCTCACGGAAATCTCGGTTGCAGCGGTCACTGACCAATACATGCAATACGTGGAACAAATCCGCGTGCATAACATGGAGTTAGCAAGTGACTACCTTGTGATGGCCGCTGACTTGATGATGATTAAAAGTCGTCTGCTTTTACCGGTTGCACCGAGTGAAGACGGGGAAGAGGAAGAAGATCCGACGGCACGTATTTTGCGAGAAGTCGCAGAGTACGAAAAGATTCAGGTGGCCGCGCAGCTATTGAATGCTTTGCCGACCGTGGGAGACGGTTTCTGGCGTGGCTACATTGGGCAACCACCCGAAGAAGAGGCGCCGTTACCTGAGGTGTTGCCGCAAGAGTTGGCCCGTGTGTGGATGAGCGTGATGAAAAACGCCAATCTTAAGATTAACCACACGGTGGCACGACAAGAACTCTCGATTCACGAATTCATGTCTGTGGTGATTCGTGAAGTGGAAAATGCGCCTTTTGTGAGTTTTGACGAGTTAGTGCAAAAGCAGACCACGATGCAAGCTAAAGTGGTGAGTTTCTTAGCGATTTTAGAACTTTCTCGTGAAGGACTAATCAGCATTACTCAGGCCGCACCCTATGCACCAATATATTGTTGCAAAAAGAAGGGCGCACAAGGCTCATTTTCTTTTTAAAATACGTTCTAAATTGTGTCCGTTGACACAAATATTAATTTTTACGTTTGAACAAAGGAACTTTTCATTATGGAATGGTTGACTGAGATTATCACGACGATGCATTGGGGCGCCGTAGCTCAGATCATCATGATTGATATTTTGTTGGGTGGTGACAATGCCGTGGTGATTGCTTTGGCATGTCGCAATTTGCCGCCGCAACAACGCCGTCAAGGTATTTTCTGGGGCGTGTTTGGTGCTATCGCTTTGCGCGTTGTGCTCATTACCTGCGCCGTTTATTTGTTAAGTTTGCCTATGCTCAAATTCGTGGCCGGTCTTTTGTTGATTTGGATCGGTGTCAAGCTTTTGGTTCCGCACGATGAGGATGAAAAGCACATCGAAGGCAGTACGCGTCTTTTGGCTGCCATTAAGACGATTATCGTGGCTGACTTGGTGATGAGTATCGACAACGTGATTGGTATTGCCGGTGCTGCGCAAGCCGCTCATGCTGACCACCAAACGGCTTTGATTATCTTCGGTCTCGTGGTGAGCGTGCCCTTCATTGTGTTCGGTAGCCAAGTGATTTTGAAGCTCTTTGATCGCTTCCCGATCATCATCACTTTGGGCGGTGCGCTCTTGGGTTGGATCGGTGGCGGTTTGTTGGCAAGCGATATCTTCATTGCTGACTATCTCCCGCAAACGCCGGTTGTTCACTACGGTGCCGCCGCTATCGGTGCTGTCGCTGTGGTTGCGCTTGCTCAGCTCGTTATGTCTCGCCGCAAGAAAGGCTCGATTGACGTTTCTAAGAGCGAATAACATCCTTAGTCATCAATGATTTTGGTGACGTAAAAGTGGGATATCACGAGTCAAATTTTGACAACGTGATGTCCCATTTTTTTTGCTTCTGAAAAACATGTGAGGAGAAGTATCAGTTAGCCTTTTTCAAGACAATACGGTCTATAGTGGATGAGTGTTTTTCAGAATTCGTGATTGTCAGGAGTTTTTCAATGTCAGAATTTTTTCAAAAGTGTTTCCAGTATTCCGTGGTTTTCGGTTTGGTTTTAGGTGCCTCGGCGCAAGCCTGTACCGGTATTGCTTTATCTTCAGAAGATAAGGCCCAGATTGTGGCTCGAACGATTGAGTGGGGCGACAGCAAACTCAATAGCCAACTCGTCATCTCTCCTCGCGGTCGCATGGTGCAAACGCACACCGCGCACGGTCAAGGCATGAAGTATTCAAATTCGTTGGGCTTTGTCGGCGTATCCATTGAAGAAGAAACCTTTGTTGTGGAAGGAATTAACGAAAAGGGGCTTTCAGCGGGTTTGTTCTTTTTCCCGGGCTATGGTGAGTACCCAGCGTACCAAGCCAAGAGTCGAGCTCAGACGCTCTCGGATATGCAGTTTGTCGGTTGGATGTTAGGAAATTTCGATTCCATCGATGCCGTTAAACGAGGCATTAAATCCGTGCGTTTGACTGCACTTATTCCAGAGGCCGGAACCGTGCATTACCGCGTGGCCGATAAAAGTGGTCGGCAGATTGTGATTGAATCCATTGATGGGAAAATCAAGATTTTTGATAATCCCGTTGGTGTCCTGACAAATTCGCCGGACTTCCCGTGGCACTTAAAAAATCTCAATAATTATTTGAATTTGAAAACGGGGAAAACGGAGTCTGTCGAATGGAGCGGTGTTAAGCTAAGTCAATTTGGGATGGGGGCCGGAATGCTGGGGATTCCTGGGGACATTACGCCACCTGCTCGCTTTGTTCGAGCGGCTTACATGCAAAGTACGGCGCCAAAATTGGCAAAAGCTAAGGATGCGGTTCTCTACAGCTTCACGATTTTGAATAGCTTTGAAATTCCGATTGGGTTGGAATTGAAAAATTCTGATGAAAAGACGGATTTGATTAGTGCGACGCAGTGGACGAGCGCCACGGATATGACCAATGGAGTTTTCTATTACAAGACGGATGCCAACTACCGAATCCGTTCGGTGGAATTGAAAAACATCAATTTTGCCAAAGTGAAATATCAGGTGATGCCATTGGACAATGTCAATGAGCAAACGATTGAAGCATTAACGATTAAATAGTGGAGAGAATAATGGCAATCATCAAAATACAATTGGATGATGAGATTTTCGCAAAGGCGCAGTCAATAGCAGGAATGCGAGGAATGGATTTAAAGACCGGTAAAAAGCTCAGCCAGCATGAGTTAAACGAAGACTAATTGTTGTACAGATGCAAAATGGGCTACCTCTCATCGAAGTAGCCCACTTTAATTTTTAACATCCGTTAGATGCTACGAAGCACAACCGTCAAAATCACGATCGGAGAAATTACACCGATACCGATACGGATAAGGTTAACCATCCAAGGAGAAAGACCTTGAGCACTCGTTAATTGCTTGTGCGTTTCTTTCCAGTTAACCCAAGCGGCAATGACAGCCAAACCTAAAGCGGTGACCGGCATCCCGACGTTACTCGTTAAGTAATCCAAAAGGTCGAAAATGGTCTTGCCGAAAATCTTGAAGTCGGCCAAAGGACCAAAGGACATCGTGCAGAAAACGCCCACGGCCATCATGGAGACAAAGGCAACGGGGACGGCCGTGCGACGGGGAATGTTAATGTCATTTAAAGCAGCCGTGACGGCTTCAAAAATACTCACCGAGCTGGTTAAGGCGGCCACAATCAAGCAGACATAAAAGAGAATGGCAAAGTATTGACCAAAGGGCATGTGAGCGAACACCGCAGGCATCGTCACAAACGTTAAGCCGGGGCCTGCCGTCGGTTCAAGACCGAAAGCAAACACAGGCGGCATCACCATTAAGCCACCTAAGAGAGCGGCGATAATGCCTAAGAAAGCAATCCAAGCCGTCGAGCGCGGAAGGTCTGCGCCATCGGACAAGTAAGAGGCGTAAACAATCAACGTACCGGCACCCACGGACAAGGAGAAGAAGCAAAAACCCATGGCGTTAAAAAGCGAGTCGGCATTGAAGTCTTCCCAGTTGAAACTGAACATGAATTCGACACCGGCCCAGGCGCCAGGAAGCGTCAAGCCACGGATAATCAAAACCAACATCAAGATGAAAAGCGTGGGCATCAAATACTTGGCCAAGCGTTCAATCCCGCGTTGCACGCCAAAGATAACGGTACCGGCCGTCATCAACATGAAGATTAATTGATAGAAGATGCCCAAGAGGGGATTACCGATGAATTGACCGAAGTAGTTACCTAATTGACTTAAATCGGTGACCAGCCCGTTACCCATCATGGCGTCAACGGCGTAGGCCACGCACCAACCGCCCACGGTGGAGTAGAACGTCAAAATGAAAAAGCCCGTGAGCACACCGATGAGACCGAAGATCCCCCAAGGGCGAGACTTACCGACACGGATCATGCTCTTAATACTGGCTGCGCGCCCTGCGCGACCCACAACAAGTTCCGCTAAGAGCAAGAACATCCCGATCGTAAAGCAAAAGACAATGTAGGGAATGATAAAGGCAGCACCACCGTTGGTACCGGCCATGTAGGGGAATTTCCAAATTGCACCAAGACCGACAGCAGCGCCGGCGCTCGCGAGAATGAACCCGAGACGGGACGTCCATAAGTCACGTTTAGCCATGATAAATTACCTCTTTTAAGGGGCAAAGACTGCGTAAACACTGATAAATAGCAGTCAAATTTTTAATGATGAAAGACATATCGGCAGAGAAAAACAAGACATTTTTCTCTGCCTAGAGAAGACATCAGATGGAAAGCTTTTTAGAGGCTTATCCAAGTAGCCCTGCGAGTGCGATGACAACAATCACGCAGGGCACGATAAATCGAATTGAGAACGCAATAATGTTCAAAAGTGTTGTATTCATGGGGCGAACCGTTTGTAATTGGTCTTTCATTGTGGGCCAAGCTAAGTAGCCACCCACAATAGCAATACCCATCGCTCCAATCGGCATACCAATATTACTGGTGAGGTAGTCGAGTAAATCGAAGAATGTTCTACCCGCAAATTTCACATCAGATAAGGTGCTGAAGCTCAATGAGCAGATTACCCCAATCGCGGCCAAAACGATAGTTACGACTAGGATACTTTGCTTACGGGCTAATCTGTATTGATCCACCAAAAACTGCACACTCATCTCGATCATGCTGATGGCGCTTGTCAAGGCGGCCACCGTTAAACACGCGTAAAACAAAATGGCAAAGAATTGTCCGAAGGGCAATTGCGCAAAGACCGCCGGCATCGTCACAAACGTCAAACCGGGGCCTGCTGCAGGATTTAACCCAAAGGCAAACACGGCAGGCATGATCATCAAACCACCCAAAATGGCGGCGATAACGGCCAAGAACGTAATCCAAGCCACAGACGTCGGAAGGTTGACGTCGTCACTTAAGTACGAGCCATAGTTCATCATGGAACCCGAACCTAAAGAAAGCGAGAAAAAGGCAAAGCCCAAGGCGTTTAACAGAGAGTCGCCGTTAAAAACAGAAGGGTCAAACTTAAACATGAAGTCGACACCTGCCCAAGCGCCAGGCAACGTCAAACCGCGAACGATTAACAAAAGCATTAAAAGAAAGAGCATCGGCATCAAAATTTTGGAGATGCGCTCGATGCCCTTTTCAACACCAAAGGCGATGACTGCAACGCTCAAAAGCAGGAATGAAATTTGCATGCCAATGACTTTGGGGCCGTTGGTCACAAACTGATCAAAGGCGCCGCCAAGTTTAGACGTATCGCTAATGAGGCCTTGCCCCATGAGGGCATCGACAAAATAGTTTAAGCACCAGCCGCCGATCACTTGGTAAAAGGCCATGATAAGAAAGCCCGCCAAGACGCTGATGACGCCCACTATGCTCCAGTGTTTTCCACCGAAATGAGGAAGGGCTCTGGCAGGGCCACCGCGCGCAGCACGGCCAAGAGACATTTCAATGAGCATCACAACGAGGCCCACGGCAATGGTCAGTAAAACGTAGGGGAGAATAAAGGCAGAACCGCCATTGGTGCCAGCCATGTAGGGGAATTTCCAGATGGCACCGAGACCGACCGCGGAGCCGGCACTGGCTAAAATAAAGCCCAAACGCGATCCCCAAACGGATCGCGTGATCGTAGAAGTAGACATAGTTAAAGTCCTGTTGTTAGTAGCATGAGAATAACCAGTGCGGATCCCCGTCAGTCTCAAGAAGGTTATTCAAGCTTTTTTTGAGAAAGAATTTAACTATTGTAGCTCTAAATGCGACTTAGCCCAAAATCATGGCGTCGCTCACTTCACCGGCAGCCTTTTCAAACAGACCTAAAAGATCTTGTACGGTCAGTTTTTCCTTTTCTTCACCTGCCACATCAACAATGACTCTGCCGTTATGCATCATGCACAAACGATTGCCAAAACGCAGAGCATCGCGCATGTTGTGCGTGATCATGAGTGTCGTGAGTTGTTGCTCTTTAACGAAGCGATCGGTCAACTGCAAAACCTTTTCAGCCGTTTTGGGGTCAAGCGCTGCGGTGTGTTCGTCAAGTAACAAGAGTTTGGGGCGAACAAGCGTAGCCATCAAAAGCGTTAAGGCTTGACGTTGACCACCCGACAAAAGACCGACACGAGCCGTCATACGGTTTTCAAGCCCCAAGTCCAAGAGCTTTAAAAGCTCTTGGAAGTGCGCCGTTTCTTCTGTTTGAGCACTCCACTTAAGGCCCAGGCGCTTACCACGGCGAGAGGCCATGGCGAGGTTTTCTTCAATCATCATGTTGGCCGCCGTCCCTCGCATCGGGTCTTGGAACACGCGACCGATGTATTGGGCACGAACGTGTTCGGGCATACGTGTTACATCCACGCCGTCAATCGTGATGGAGCCAGAGTCGACAGGGAAAACGCCCGCCACAGAATTTAAAAAGGTGGATTTACCGGCACCGTTACTGCCGATGACGGTGACGAAATCACCGTCGTTGAGGGTAAGGTTGACCCCTTGAAGGGCTTTTTTCTCGTTGACGCTTCCAGGAAAGAACGTCTTTTTTACATCTTTAACGATAAGCATGGCATTGTCCTAAAAGTCATTAACGATGAGCAAAGCGCTCGCGGATGAGGGGAAGTGCCAAAGCAAAGGCGACCAACACCGCCGTGAAAAGTTTTAAATCATTGGGCGGCATCCCCATTTGCAAAACGATGGCAATGACCAAACGGTAGACAATGGAGCCCAAAATGACAGCGATGAGGCTATTGAGAAAACTTTTTGCACCAAAGAGAACTTCACCAATGATGACAGAGGCCAAACCAATCACGATGGTGCCCACGCCCATGCCGACATCGGCAAAGCCGTTACTTTGGGCAACCAAGGCGCCAGAGAGTGCAACCAAGGCGTTACTGATTAAAAGACCCAAAACAATCATGGAATTGGTATTGACACCTTGAGCTCGCGCCATTTGATCGTTGCACCCGGTGGCACGAATGGCCGTGCCGAGTTCTGTGCCAAAGAACCAATAGACAACGCAACCGACGATACCCACGGCAAGAGCGCCAACGAGAAGCGAGGTCATGTCTTCAGTGAGCCCCCAATCGGTGATGATGGAGAAAACCGTATCGACACGCAATAGCGCAATATTGGCTCGACCCATCACGTGAAGATTGATGGAGTAGAGTGCAATCATGGTCAAAATCCCGGCTAAGAGAGCAGGAATTTTGAGTTTTGTGGTTAAGATCCCTGTCACGATGCCAGCCAAGGCACCCGCGATCATGGCCAGAACAAAGGCCACCGTAATGCTGTAGCCCGATACCAATGCGCTTGCGGCGACCGCTGCACCCAAAGGAAAAGACCCTTCAACGGATAAGTCCGCTAAATCTAAGACGCGGAATGTAATGAATACACCGATGGCTAAAATGGCCCACAACAACCCTTGACCGATGGTGGGTATCAAAATATCAATCATGAAACTATCCCCAAAAAACTAAAAAACGACGTGGGCAATAGACCCTTTGGGGAGTCTATTGCGAACATCCAATATCACTATTTGATAAATTCAGCGTATTTCGTGACAGCTTCAGGGATCTTGATGCCGATGCGTTTGGCCGTTTTTTCGTTGATTTTGGCCTTAAATTCGGTTTGATAGCGAATGGGCATCGTTTGCGGTTTGCCCTTGCCTTCAAGGATGTCGGCACCCATATTGCCGGCAATCTTACCCAAGTTGTAGTAGTCAACGCCAACGGTGGCGAGACCACCATTAACGCACATGCCTTCTTCACCAGTAATCACAGGAATCTTTGCGCGATTGGTGATCTTGGTAAGAACGGGCATGGCAGAAGCAATGACGTTATCGGTCGGAACATAAATGGCATCGACCTTGCCCACCATACTACGAGCCGTTTGTTGAACGTCGTTAATGTTGGAGACGGTCAACTCAACAAGCTTTAAGTTGTAGCGAACCAACTCCTTTCTCAAAATGGCGATTTGGAATTCTGAGTTAATTTCAGAGGAGTTGTAAATCGTACCGATGGTTTTGGCATTAGGAACCAATTGCATCAAAAGGTCTAATTGCGCGGCCACCGGATTTAAGTCTGAGGAACCCGTGACGTTGGTGCCGGGTTTGGCATTGTCTTTAACGAGCTTGGCAACGGCGAAATCGGTGACGGCGGTTGCCACAATGGGGGTTTTATCGGTGGCATTGGCAACGGACTGAGCAGCAGGCGTTGCAATGGCAAAAATGAGAGGGTACTTTTGAGCGACGAAGCGTTGAGAAATATTACTCAAGTTGGATTGGTCGGCTTGGGCGTTTTGCTGGTCAAACGTAACGTTTAAACCACGTGCCTTCATCGCATCGACAATCCCTTTATTGGCGGCATCCAATGCCGGGTGTTCAACCAGTTGCACTAAACCGACCGTTGTTGGTACCGGAGCGGCCTGTGCCGTTGATAATGTCATGCCGGTCATGCCTAAAATGGTGGCGACGGCGATGACTAAAGATCGCTGTTTAATCATTTTGTATCCCTCTTATTGTAGGTTCGGTCCGACATCCCTTAACCGGGTTTATTTGTCGTCCAATTTCTCGGTTTGGTCACCTTAATCGGGTGACGTAAGAAAAATTTTGCCCCTTCATTGGAGGAACTTCTAGTCACTTCATAAGTCAAAAAGCTTATGAAACTCAAAAGAAAAAGCTCATTACGAAGACCGCAATGAGCTCTTTTCCTTAGAGATGAGGGTTTGTCCTTAAATGCCGGTCAACAAAACTGTGATGACCAAGATCGGTGCAAAAACGGCAATGCCGATGCGAAGTACTTTGTAGGTCGTGGCACTGCGCATTTCGTGATTT
The DNA here is from genome assembly GCA_048520025.1 of Candidatus Aphodousia sp. Taxonomy (GTDB): domain Bacteria; phylum Pseudomonadota; class Gammaproteobacteria; order Burkholderiales; family Burkholderiaceae_F; genus Aphodousia. The sequence continues at coordinate 3,061 of DBFZTP010000060.1, read as the reverse complement.
GCCCCCGAAATGGCCGGTTTGACCTTGTCCCACACAAGCCAGCTTGAAAGGATTGCCACCATCAACCCGCCAATGGGCAAACTGATGTTGGAAGTCAAATAATCAACCCAATCAAAGAAGTTGCGTCCCATCCACTTATCGTCAGCCAAGGGGCCAAAAGACAAAGCACTGAAGCTTCCCACAAACATCAATAAAGCGGTCGTCACTACCACGGCTTTGGGACGAGACCAGTGCCATTCGTCGTGCAAGAACGCAACGTCGATTTCAAGCATGGAAACCGAACTCGTAATGGCGGCAACGAGTAAGCAAGCATAAAACGCGATGGCAAAGAGGTGGCCTGCGGGCATTTGCGCGAAAATGGCGGGCATCGTCACGAAGGTAAGACCGGGGCCGGCCGTCGGATCTAAACCGAAAGCAAAAACGGAGGGCATCACCATCAAGGCACCGAGTAAGGAACTCAAAATCGTCAGACCGGCAATCCAAGAGGAGGAATAAACCAAGTCGGTGTCCTTATCGAGATAACTGCCATAGGTGAGCATACAGCCACTGCCCAAACACAAGGAGAAGAACGTAAAGCCCATGGCAGACAACAATGCATCCACCGTAAAGGCTTCGGGGTTCCAACTAAAAAGGTATGCCAAACCTTTTTCTGCGCCCGGTAAGAATAGCGAGCGCACGATTAAAACAAGCATCAAAATGAAAAGCAGGGGCATGAGTACCTTAGAGAGGCGTTCAATACCGCTGCTCACCCCATAGGCTACAACCCAGCCGGTCATCACCAAAAAGAGCGCTTGAAAGCCGATCGCCATTTCAGGTGTGCCAGCAATACGGCCAAAGTGAGCACCTAACTGTGCTTGGTCGGCCACAAGACCGTTACCTAAACAGGCATTAATGAAGTAAGCAATGGTCCAACCGCCAATGGCAGAGTAAAAACTCAAAACCAAAAAGCCCGTGATGACGCCTAAGTAACCTGCTCGTCCCCAGGACTTTCCGCCTAACTTGCGAAAGCCTGTAACGATGGAACCCGCTCCAGCGCGACCCAAAGCCAATTCTGCGATGAGCAAAACCAAGCCCACGGTGAGCGTTAAAAGAATAAAGGGGAACAAGAAGGCAGAGCCCCCGTTAGAACCCACTAAGTAGGGGAATTTCCAAATGGCCCCAAGTCCGACTGAAGCGCCCGCACTGGCGAGCACGAACCCGATTTTAGAGCCCCAGGTAGAACGACTTTGAGACATAGAAAAAACCTTTATAAATGTTGTTATTTTTAAATGATAATGCGCCTTAGGCTGTTCGGGCACTAAGGCGCATCATTTTACTGTTGATTTATCTAAGTTTGTTGGATTAAATACCTGAAATCAACACGATGGCAACCAAGGCCGGAGCCAAAATCGTAATGGTCAAGCGAATCCAACCGATATAGATGGGGTTGTGATCTTTGATCAAGACCATTTGAGCTTTCATCGTGGGCCATGCAATCCAACCGGCCAAAGCAGCGATACTCAAACCGCCCAACGGCATCAAGATGTTGGAGCAAACATAGTCCGAGAAGTCGAGCAGCGACATACCGGCAACCGTAAAGTCAGCAAAAGTACTGAAACCTAAGGCTTGGATGCTAGCAAACACAAAGAGCGTTCCCCAGCAAAGGATCGTTGCAGAGCGACGATGCATGTGCCATTCATTAATGAGGTAAGCAACAACCACTTCCAACAAAGACACAGAACTCGTGATAGCCGCAATGCCTAAGCAAATATAGAAGGCAACAGCCAAGAAAGCACCAGCAGGCATGTGTTCAAAGATCATCGGAATCGTGATGAAGACAAGGCCGGGACCTGCAGCCGGGTCCATGCCGAAAGCAAAAGCAGCCGGAATAATCATCACGCCAGCCAAAAGGGCAGCTTGCGTAGACAAAAAGGCCACCCAAACGGAGGAACTCGGAATGTCCGTGTTCTTACTCAAATAGGCACCATAGGTCACCAAAATACCGGCGCCCAAAGAAAGCGAGAAGAAGGTAAAGCCCATGGCATTTAAGATGGATTGAGCGCTCACTTGCTCCCAATTAAAGGAGAAGAGGAATTGCATGCCTTCCCAAGCATTGGGCATCATCATCGTACGGATGATGATCAAAACCATCAATACGAACAAAATGGGCATCAAATACTTAGCAATCATTTCAATGCCCTTTTCCACGCCCAAAGCCACAACGCCACAAGTAGCGGTGAGGAAGAGGAACATGAAAAAGACATTGGTCGGACCATCGGTGACCAAGCCATTGAATTGGTCAGCCAAGACCTTGGCATCATTGCTTAAGACATTACCTAAGATCGACTCAAAGAGGTAAGAGACACACCAACCACCGATGACGCTATAGTAGGTCAAAATAATGTAGGCATTTAATACCGCTAAGCCCCCGACGAATGCAAAAACGGGGCCGCCCATTTTTTTTAGAGCATGAACGGCAGAACCACGACCGGCACGGCCCATGGCACACTCGGCCATCACCAATACCACACCAATGGTGAACGTGAAAATCAAGAACGGGATAATGAAGGCAGCGCCGCCATTGGTGCCCGCCCAGTAGGGGAACTTCCAAATGGCGCCCAAGCCAATCGCGGAGCTTGCCGAAGCAAGAATAAAGCCTAACCGCGAACTCCAGGCGGAATCGGATGTTGACATGATTAAATACCTTTATGTTTGTTTTAGAAAAGTATTTTCCATTCTATGAGATCGGTCGACAAAAGGCTGTATAAAACATAGGGGGTTTGTTGTACGAAGATGAAATATGACGAAAAAAATGCAAATCACTACATAAAGATACTTAATACTTGGGTACAAATTCGGGACGCAAAAAAGCCTCGAACGTTGGATTCGAGGCTTTTGGGAAAAAAGACAAGAATTTACAGCAACCTCCGTAAAGCCCCTGTTAAACAGGGGATGTAAGGAGCAAAGTCGTAAGACTTTGTAAATCTATCAATTGAGCATATCGTTTTTTGATCTCTATTGATAAAATTGAAACCATGGAACTGATGCTCAACTACTCATTCGAACTGAAACTCAACACAGC
>DBFZTP010000059.1:0-4316 GCA_048520025.1 Candidatus Aphodousia sp. | reverse complement strand
CACCTTTTGATTAAAAAATAAACATTTTTCAAATAGTTAGAGTGTTAATACCAATGTTCGAAAGATAAGTTTCGGACTAGGCTGAAAGTATCCTGTTTAACTCATTAAAGAGGTGCCTTCATGAGTCCGAAACGTCTTTTGTTAGCCACTTGCTTAGGCGCTGCCTTAGCAAGTTTTTCTTTATCTTCTCAAGCCTGCTTTACGATCATCGTCGGTAAAGATGCCTCAAGCACCGGCGAAATCTTAGTTGGTCACAACGAAGACAATGACCGTCGCATCATTACAAGTCAATATTGGGTGCCGGCCGCCAAACACAAAAAAGGCGAAACCTTGTACTACGAACCCGGTACCGCCAAGATTCCTCAAGTTGCTCAAACATTAGGTTACTGGTGGAGCCAAACATTAGCGCCTGATGGCTACAGTTTCTCAGATGGTTTCATCAATGAAAAAGGCGTTTTAGTTGTATCTAATAACTGTGGCGATACATACGAAAAGGATGAAAAGGTTAAAAACGGTGGCGTAGGTTACGGTATCCGCCGCATTGTGGCAGAACGTGCTCACACCGCTCGAGAAGCCGTTCAAATTGCCATTGACTTGGTCACACGCTACGGCTACACCCATCAAGGCCGCACCTATACCTTTGCCGACCGCAACGAAGCTTGGCAAGTCGCTCTCTTACGTGGCCATCGTTATTTAGCCCGTCGTGTTGGTGACAATGAAATGACGTTCTTAGCCAACGCCTACCTCTTTGACAATGTCGACTTAAACGATAAAGAAAATGTGATTGCGTCACCCGACTTGGTTCAACATGCCATCAAGATAGGGACTTATAAGCCCGCTAAAGCAGGTGACTACTCCGACTTCAATTTCCGAGAAGCTTATCAGCCTGACCGCCGTCGTGCTGCAGACTGGAACATGGAACGTGTTGCTACGTTCTTAGAAATGATGACGGGTAAAGAGTCTCGCGACTACAATAACTTCCCGTTTGTTTTGACACCGTCAAAGAAGATTTCAGAAGCGGATTTACGTAAGTTCTTGCGCGGTCAGTCAAAATGGGAAGAGCGTGATCACGGGTTCCATCTCTATAGTCTTCGTGACATCGGTAACCTTGATACCTACGATAGTGTTGTCTTCCGTTTGAACCAAGATCCGTTGTTAACGACCACATGGCGCACAAACGGTCGCCCGTTTGAAAACGCCTATGTTCCGGCATTCCCCTTGGCAGCTCCCGCATTAGCTCAATCCTTCATGTCGCCGGAAGAAGGTTTGTACGCTCAATTCCGCTCCAAGCCCAAACACCTCCATTACAGCCCCGATCGCAATGTCTACACTTTCATTGCCACTCAAAGCTTCTTGGATTGGATGCCTGATGAACGCGAAGATTTCCAAGACGATATTGAAGATTACGAAAAGGCCATGACGAAGGAATTGGACAAGGTACTTGTTCGTGCCAAGACCGTTGCTGCCGTTGACCGTGCTCGTGCCAAAGACGTTTTGCATACCTACAACGTTTTGTCTTACAACGAAATCTTAGGACTTAACTCTGCATGGCTTAAGAAGTTGAATCAACATGACATAGTCATTACGAAGGACTCTTTAAGCCAAAAGGATACGGGTAATGTCGATGTTGTCCTCTTTGGTCAAAAGGGCTTTAACGTCAAAAAGATTGATGCTCAATGGACAAGTTTCGGCTCGGCTTACTCTAACGCCGATGACGAACAAAACCTTGAACGTGCCAAGCCCTCTAAGATCACCTTTAAGGACTTAAATGGTGACGGTTTTGAAGATGCTGTCATGACGTTCCCCGTTAAGGGTGCCACAGCTTATACGTTCCCCGGGGTAAATACGGAACTCTTCCTCTTTACGCGTGTGGATGGTGAACCAGTTGCCGCTTTTGATACGGTCATGATCAAGAAGTAATTCTTTTAGCCCTTCGACAAAAAGTGGGAATCATCTTTTCAGGTGATTCCCACAACTATTTTTAGAAACTACTTGCATTTCTTAGTTACATTATGCATAATTACGTTCTCGCGCGCCGGTAGCTCAGTTGGATAGAGTACCTGGCTACGAACCAGGGGGTCGCGGGTTCGAATCCTACCCGGCGCACCAGACAGTCCCGAATGCCCTAAAGGCATTTGGGACTTCCTTTTTCAGCTCCCCGATTTCCACATTTTCTTCCCTTGCTATCGGGTTATCCCTTGTTCGTTACCAACTCCGATTGTAAATCCCATCTAAGCACTGTTCCTTATCAAAAGTCGAGTTAACTCTTCTTGTTTGATACCCTCACCCCGGCTATCATTTTTGGATATTTTTATTCGTACTAAAGGAGAGTATCGAATGTGTACCACTGTGATTGTCGGTAAAGCCGTCTCAAAGACCGGTCGTGTCATCCTTGGCCACAATGAGGATGCGGGCGGTCGCGTCATGCATCAACAGTTTTATTGCCCGGGCGGCAAACATGCCGCAGGCGAAATGCTGACGGCTGAACACGGTCGCGCTCAAGTGCCCCAAGCTGAAGAAACGTTGACGACCTATTGGTCCAACATGCTTCAAATCGACGGCTCTTCTTTTGACCAAGGCTATGCTAATGAAGCAGGCCTTGCCATCTGCTCCAACGGCGGTGGCAGCTCCTTTACCGGTGACGATCCCGATGAAGCCTCTTTGGGTTTAAAGGACGGTGGTGTCGGTTTCTTGTTGCGCCGCGTTATGGCAGAACGTGCCCGTACGCCTCGCGAAGCCATTGAAATTGCCGCTAAGCTCTTAGATGAATACGGCTATTTTGGGAGCGCCCGTAACTACTCCGTTGCTAACAAAGACGAAGCTTGGGTCTTGAACGTTGTCAAGGGCCATCACTATGTCGCTAAGCGCGTACCCGACGATCAAGTGATGTTGATCTCCAACATGCTTGCTATCCGTCACGTCGATATCAACGACAAGGAAAACGTCATTGCCTCTCCGGGCTTGATTGAATACGCCATTGAAAAGGGTCGCTATACGCCTGCCGTTGAAGGCGACTACAGTGACTTTGACTTCGCTGCCGCCTACCAAAGCGATGAAAACCGTCACGCTCCCACGAAGTCCTATCGTATGCGTTTAGGCTGGTGGAAGATCACGGGCGACTATTACAAGGACGAACTCCACTATCCGGAAATTTTGCCGCCCGCACAACCCATGGGCGTTGAAGACGTGATTGAAGTCTTGGGTTTGACCTGCTACGAATCTTATGCCACGCGAGGTGATGGTAAGGAAGATGCCTTCCACGTTTCTGCTCGAGACATCTCTCGCTCTCAAACGCGTGAAAGCTGGGTCATGGATCTGCAAGACCAACCGCTCTTTAACACGATGTGGCGTTGCACGAGCTATCAAGACACGGGCGTTTATATTCCCTGGTTCCCGATGTCGGGCATCATTCCTGACGGCTATCAATGGATGACGTTGGAAGAAGCTCGCGAAAATCACTTTAACTTAAAGCCCGAGTACTTAGACTTTGACTTGGATCGCAGCTATCACATCTACGCCACGATCGGTGAACTCACGAACTTTAACCGCGGTTTGTTGCCGGGTGTCACGCGCGTTAAGCGCCTTTACGCCGAAGACGTCTTTGAACGTACGGCCGCTGTGATTGAAACGGCTCGCACTCAAAGCGAAGAAGATGCCAAGAAGACCTTGGGCACCTTTACGTGCGACGAATGCGACAAGATGGACACGGTCTACGATGCCCTCTTGGATGCCATCACCACGCACGTCATGAGCGTTGAAGCTGACACGATGAGCGTTTCGAAGGAAGAAACGGTTGAAGTGGTGCTTTACGGTAGTCCTGAATTCAATGTCCAAGGCTTGGACATCGATACGGTTTACTGGAGCTTGGGCTTTACCGGTAAAAAAGAAAGCGTTAACGCTCCTGCCAAACCCGTCTCTGTTCGCTTTGACGATATCGACGGCGACGGCATCGTGGACGCAGTCTTGACCTTCAATGCTCACGAAGTTGCACAATTTGGTATCCCCGGTTGCGTCACCGATACGTACTTACGTGGCCTTTGCAACTGCTTGCGCTTCGTTGCCATGGACACGGTGCTTTTCACTGAGTAAGTCTCTGATTTGAATCGCAATTAACCGTCAGACCGCTTCTGTCGATGATAGAGGTGGTCTCTTTTTGCCTATTTTCCGATCATTTCTTCATGAAACTTTTGCTTTTTATCAAAAAAACTTAATATTCCTTCAGCGCTAATTCTTTGTATTTAAAGAACATTCTTCTTTTTCAGTCTCTTTCTAAGTATTCACCCTAAGCACGTTACCCCTTTTAACACCTCAAATCC
>DBFZTP010000058.1:0-4954 GCA_048520025.1 Candidatus Aphodousia sp. | reverse complement strand
TTGAAGGCGCTTTTACAGATGTGGCAATTAAAGGTCATTGCCGAGAGCGGCTACTCTCAAGTGTTGCTTGAAAAGATTAAAAAAGAAGAACGGATCGACGCCATTATCTCGGACTATAACTTAGGGGCCGATAAAGCCAATGGTCTTGAAGTGATGTTAGAGATGAATCGCGCCTGTCAGACAACGATTCCCTCGATTTTATTGACGGCCGTGGCTGACGATAAGATTCAGGAAGACTACCGACACATCCTCTCCACGCTAAGTGAAGAAGATGTTCAGTACTTTGCTTTGCCAAGAATTATGCAAAAGCCTGTTTCAGGCGAAGACCTTAACGAAGCGATTCGTGCGGTTCTGGCAACAGAGAATTAAATGCCGACATCAAAGCCATGACGGCGAGCTTCAATCAAAGCTTCAGTGCGATTGGTGGCGCCAAAGGCACGATAAATGGCTGTCACGTGGGTTTTCACAGTCCCTTCAGACAAATCCAATTCTTTGCAGATGCGCTTAATCGGTGCGCCTTTCGCTAAAAGCATTAAGACTTCTTTTTGGCGTTCCGTTAAGTGAACGTCAGCCGTGTCAGAAAGTTTCGGTTCTTTGGCCGTGAGCAGGCCCGTTCGTTGGGCTTGTGCCAAAAGTTTAACGGGGATATAGACGCCACCATTTAAGACAAAACGAATGGCTGCGGTTAAAAGGGCCGCGTCAAGAGACTTCGGGATAAAGCCCGCCGCACCCATTTGCAAGACTTTCACGATGCTGTGTTGATCTTGAAGACCGCTCATCACCAAAATTTTAAGTGTTGGGTGAGCCGCAACAATTTCTTCCATTAACGAAGTGCCTTCAACGCCCGGCATCGAAAGATCGAGAATCATCAAGTCGGCCGTATCGCCATAGGTATTGGCAAGTTCTAACGCTTCTTCTTTGGTGTTGGCCGTATAGACAGAATTTTGCTCACCGTCATAGTCCTTTAAGAGCATGCCTAAGGCCATGGTGACAATGGAGTGATCGTCAACGATTAAAAACTGCATTTGATGTCTCTCGAATTAAAATCTCTGATTATTTTAGAGAAGAGCGAGAAAATAAAAAAGAATCACGTTAAAAACGCTAAAATGCATCTAACTCTAGGAATTAATAATTCTCATGCACAATCATTTTTCCAGCCAAGAATTCTATTACTACGCAGGGGCAACCATTAAGTTTGTCCTTGGCTTGGCCGTCATGTTTTTGGGTGAAGCCCTGATTTGGATGCTTTTGTTTTCCGATACAACAGCGATCGGAACAGCCGATATTTTCTGGGTTTTCTACCTTCACATGTCAGCAACCGTCACGGCTTTGGCGTGCTACTTTTTAATGAGCATGTCCTCATTGTGGCTTCTTATTTCTAAAAAGAGTTTCTTTGCTCCCATCATTGCCATGGCAAGCGCCCCCACGGGTTTTTATATGACGCTTTTTGCTTTAGGCACAGGGGCTTTGTTCGGGCGCCCCGTGTGGGGGAGCTATTGGGTGTGGGATGCGCGTTTGTCGGGCCTCATGTTATTGATTTTCTTTTTCGGTGCTTTTTTAACGTTTGCCGCTCCTCGAGGCATGAAGCATCGTCGAACAACCGATGTCAGAGCTGCCATTGCCGCTTTGTCAGGCATTATTTTAGTGCCGGTCTTTTATTTCCTTTTTGACCTTTTGGCACCAATGCGCCATGAGTTTGACAAAATTTTGGTCACATCCAACGGTGTGGATCCTCAAGTTTTGATTGTGAGTTTTACGTTATGTCTCGTTTGCTACGCCATGGCCATGATTTTGGCGCGTTGTCGAACCTTGATTTTAGAGCGTGACCATCGCAGTTCTTGGGCGCAAGACGAAGCCTTGGAGGGGAATTTATGATGGATAATTTCTTTGCTTGGTTTGAGATATCCGAGTCCGCAGCCTACGTTTTGACGACGTTTGCTTTGATGGTAGCTTTGATTGTGACAGAAATCTACGGATTAAAAAATCGTCGTTCTCGTGCTTACCAAGCGCTTTTGCGTGAGGCTCGGGCAAGACGCAGTGAAATGCATTTGAGAATCGATTGATCGTGATGATCGAGGTAAGAAAAGCAGAGAGCAGCGATGTTCTCTGTTTTTTTGTGCGCCAGAAAAGAGAAAGTCGTGGCAACGGACCGATTGCTGCCACGACTTGTGTGCGCTGGCCGGTTATGTAGCCTTTGCACACTTCGAACTTTACCAAATTTTTAAGGGTTTTCCCATAGTTCCCACAGAAAAATTAAGTAAGTCTTAAATAAAGTTAAATCCGAAGACTCTCTTTACGAAATTTTGCGGACATGACCCAAACTTGCATTGGTTTTAACACGTCCCATTAACGTCATTTCGCACTTTTTGCAGTCAAACGTTGCTGTAAAAGTGTGAGGCCCCGTTTTTAAAATTAAGGGCGTGGGTTTAAAGCGATCCTTAAGTTCAGGATGTGCCTTAACTGTTTCCAGATTGTCTTTCAAACAACGCCCCAATGCATAACGCACGCAATGCTTAGTAAGCATCACTGGGACATCACGCTTAACGTCGCCGGTTTCAAGTGCCGGTTCATCAATGATTGCATTGTGTTTAGCGTAAAAGACCACTGCCTTTTCATTTAAGACGTTAGCTCTAAAGTCCGTTGCATCCGGATAAGGGAGGCATTCCGTGACCTTGGCTCGAGGTAAGCGAATAAAAGCCTCCGCTCGAACTTTAAGCATTTTTTCAACCGCTTGGCGACGGATGTCATTGACGATACTGGCCGGAGCAAAGAAATTTTCCCCTTCAATCGTAACAGCCTTTAATTCAAAATCCGTGCCACCTAATTTCGCAAGATTTTTCTTGAGATTTTCTTTGTTGCGCTCAGGGTTATTCGTTTCTTGCAAGTCTTTGGGACAGAAATGCACGTGAGTTTCGGTGCTACGATCATCTTTTACCGTCAAAGTAAAGCCACTGCTATCGCCTCTCCAATGCATTTGAACGGGGATCGTACGCGTGGCCGTGGGTTTACTTAACGCTTCTTCCCATTCATGATCGCGATTGCGGAAAAGTTCCATCCCTGGCACCAATTGCGGGTGCTTGCGACTGATCGGTCGATCGCGCAACGTGATGCGCCAAAGACCCGGGCGCAGTTCCGTGGCTGTATTGATCATAAAGCCCGCGAGCGACTTCTCGCGCGTCAGGTACGTCAGACCATCGGCATTATGAAGCGTCTCATAGGTCTTCACATCGATAAAGTCCGCTGTGATTTTGACAATCGAACCGATTTTTTCACCGGAATTTTTAGGCGTTTCAAAAACGGCCATGTCGTGATGACGGTCTCGAGTGAAGTAGTCGGTAAAGCCACGGTTAAAACTTTTAGCCGGCTGCGGCGTAAAGCTGATACGCGAAACCCCATCGCTCGTACGGTGGTATTGCGGATGGGTAGCCAAGAAGACATCTAACTTTTGACGATAAAAGGCCGTGATGTTTTTCACGTAATCGAGGTCTTTCAGACGCCCTTCAATCTTAAAACTGCTCACGCCTGCTTCAATCAACGCTTCCAAATTATCGCTTTGATTATTGTCTTTAAGGGACAGAACATGACGATCGCGAGCAAGCTCTTCGCCATCTTCCGTGTAAACAGAATAGGGGAGGCGGCAAAGTTGAGCACAAGCCCCACGGTTGGCGCTACGGCCCGTTGTGGCGAAACTCGCATAGCACTGACCGGAATAGCTCACGCACAAGGCGCCGTGAATAAAGTATTCAATACGTGCCGACTGAAGTTTTTCTCGACAGGCTTTGATTTCTTCAAGGTTAAGTTCTCGAGCCAAAACCACTTGAGAAAAACCGATACTTTCCAAAAAGCGGCCTTTTTCGGGTGTTCGGACATCGCATTGTGTGGAAGCGTGCAATTGGATAGGAGGCAACTTCATTTCCATGATGCCCATGTCTTGCACAATGAGGGCATCAACGCCTGCTTCATAGGCTTGCCAAGCGATACGCACGGCATCCTCAATTTCTTCGTCGGAGACGATGGTGTTGAGCGTCATGTAAACGCGAGCGTTAAAGCGATGCGCAAAGTTTGTTAATCGTTCGATATCCTTAAATGCATTGGCTGCTTCTTCTCGTGCGCCAAAACCCGGGCCACCGATGTAGACAGCGTCCGCGCCATGCAAAATGGCTTCAATACCGATGTCAGCATTTTTGGCAGGTGCTAAGAGCTCTAAAGGTAATGTCTTTTGCATAAAAGACCTCAGTGTTTAGGAGTGACGGAGATGGACTCAACGTTTGTTTTTTCAGCTTCCTCTACGGGCGGCCAAGGACTGCAGGCGTCAATGGCAAGCTTTTCAGAAAGCTTCTCGTCGCCTCGCTTTTTGGCAATCGCAGAAGGACTCACCCCTTGGTCGTTACACATCGTTTTGTCGGCGCCTGCTTGAAGTAATACGTCAACCGTTGGTGTGGCGATAATGCGTGCAGCCATATAAAGGGGGGTGACACCGCGCTCGGTTCGGACGTTGACTTGAGCGCCCTTTTCAATCAAAAAGCGCGTCATTTCGGTTTGTCCTGTGCTTGCACTGTAGTGAAGCGCAGTCCAACCGTAGTTGGCATTAATGTCAGCGCCTTTATCTAAAAGCGTTTGAGCCAAATCGACATTGCCTTTGATCGCAGCCAACATTAATGGCGTTTCACCTCTTAAGGTCGGCGTGTTGATTTTGATTCTGACGCTTTTTAACAGCACCTTTTCGGTTGTGACTTTGGCATCGTTTTTAATGGCCCATACTAGGGGCGTTTCACCGTTAGGAAGGTAGAAATTGGGATCAACGCGCATCTCACGCAAAAGGTAAGCCACTTGACCGGCGTCGTCCTTCGCAATGGCAACCGTTAACTGTTTATCAAGCGGCAAGGTATTGTCAAAGGGATTGGTGGAGGCGCAAGCCACGGAACTTGCCAAACAAAGCGTAGCGAATAAAACT
>DBFZTP010000057.1:0-9804 GCA_048520025.1 Candidatus Aphodousia sp. | reverse complement strand
TGATAGAATAAAAATTTAAAACAAGAGTTTAATAATAACAATCCCACCCATAATAAGCAATAAAACACCAATGAAAACAAGGGGTTTTCCGTTTGATTTGTAAGCGATTAAGTCGACTAGCCGCCTAAACCGATCATGATGACGCCCAACGTCATCCCAATCACACCCATTACACGTTTAATACTTAAGCGTTCTTTTAACAATAAGCCGCCCACGACAACCCCAATCATCATGCCCACTTCTCGCGTGGGTGCCACATAGGCCAAGGGCGCCATGGTCATGGCGTAAAGCACTAAGAGAAACGCCAAGGGGGAACCCACACAAACAACTGCCAAACTTTTCCGAATGCGCGGTGTCGTAAAGAGTTCTTTGACTTCGTCTTGCCAGCCATTTCTCGTCACAATGAAAGGAGCAAAAACCAAAGAGCGAACAAGAATCGAAGGGAAATAAAAGGTAAGCGGCGTCAAGCCCGTTGCTTGTTGCACTGCCCACGCATCGCAAAAGGTGTAACCCGCAATGAATAACCCCGTGAGCATTCCCCAAAAGACACCTTCTTTAACACGAAGGTTTCTCGCGTCCCCTTCTTGACTGGGCATCGCTAACAAAACAATCGCCACCAAAATACTTGCAATCCCCAACCATCCCCAAACGGTCGGTGCGTTGCCGAGAAAAACAATGGCAGCCAAGACACTGATTAAGGGGCCTGTCCCACGAGCCGTGGGGTAAACGATGGAGTAGTCGCTTTTCTTGTAACCCTGTTGAAGAACAACACCGTAGCAAACGTGAATAGGGGCCGATAAACAGATAACCAACCAACCGATAGCGGTAATGTTGTCAAAGGCATGAGGGTTGTAGAAATAGAGTGCAGGCACCGTCACGATGGCCGTGATGCAATACACTACCCACCAAAAAGAGCGATTGGCGTTGGCTTTTTTAAGAAAATAATTCCACGTGGCGTGAACAAGCGCCGCCAAAATCACCAAGCAAAGTGCGGTTAACGACATGCATGAATTCCATCGAAATACTCTAGAAATTCATCTTACGCTAATTTTTCGCTACACCGCGCTTACATACTCAACCTTATACGGTACCCCACCCCGATTTCCGTCATCAAAAATTGAGGCAGCGTGGGATCAGGTTCAATTTTCTGACGCAAACGGTTAATGTAAATACGCAAATAATGAGAGCGACTCAGATAACCTTCGCCCCACACAGCATTTAACAAATAACTTTGCGTGAGTACTCGCCCTTGAGAACCCAAAAGGACTTCAAGCAACTTGCGCTCAATCTTCGTTAAATGAACCTCTTCACCTTTTTTCATTAAAACCCGTTTTTGCGTGTAGTACGTAACATCGCCAAGCGTAATCGCTTCGTTCACTTCCTCATGATCCAGTCTTAATCGGCGACGTAACTGAACGCGAACACGAGCTAATAACTCATCAGCACTAAAGGGCTTGGTGAGGTAGTCGTCTGCGCCGGAATCCAATGCAGAAATTTTCATTTTGTCATCCGTGCGAGCCGACACCACAATAATCGGAATGTGACTATGGGCTCTGAAGGCTTCAATCAATTCCATTCCATCACCGTCGGGCAACCCCAAGTCCAGAAGAATCAAATCGGGTTTACTCGTTGAAACGGCAATCAGCCCTCGCTTTAAATTTTCAGCCAAAACCACCTTAAAACCTTCATCTCGAAGAACACGGCTCAATAGTGTCGAAATAAATAAATCGTCTTCCACAATCACAATGGTGTCGTTGCGCAATTCGTTAAACGTTGCTTCATTCATGGGTTATTCCTTTTTAAAAATGACTGTCTGAGTTATTGGGTTCATTAATGGGTTGAGTCTCAAGCTCGGCTCCAGCGTCCTCGACGTCTTCATCCTCAATGGCGGGCATCTCAATGAGGGGGAGCGCCAAAGTAAAACACGCCCCGCCCATGCTTGAAGGCAAGGCCACCAAATCCGCATCGTGAACGCGAGCAATCGTTCGGCAAATGGCCAAACCCAATCCCACGCCCACCACGTTGCTTTCCTTTTGTCCTCGGCGGAAGGGGTCAAAGAGGCGTTGAGAGTTTTTCGGCAACCCCGGCCCATCGTCCATCACAGATAACGTGATGCACTCGTTGCGCTTTTTAATTTCAATCACAATGGTGCTGCCAGCCGGGCAATACTTGGTCGCATTGTCAACGAGATTTGAGAGCAAACGCTCAAGCAAAATCTGATCCCCGTAAAGCGGTGGGCAATCGGCTTCGATATCGACTCGAACGTGGAAATTTTGCAATCGCTCTTTTAGGTTGGAGCACGTCACACCCACCAACTCTTCGGCCGGGAACCACTCCTTATTGAGTTCGACTTGATTGCTTTGCAATCGCGCCATTTCCAAAAGATTCGTGACCAACCGTTGCATACGATCGGACGATTCAATGAGAACGTTGCCGGTTTCGAGCGCCGCCTCGATATCGCGTTTTTTAAGTTGTCGCAACAACTGCTCCACGTTCCCACTTAAAGCCATCAGAGGCGTTCTTAAATCGTGAGAAAGCGTTTGAATGAGAGAGTGTCGCAAACGTTCAGCTTCCACGCTCATTAACGTTTGACGCGTCTCTTCGACCAACTCCAACCGGTCAATCGTTTGAGCAATTAAAGCCGTAAGCCCTGCAATCAGGTGATTAGCACCGTGGTCGCTGTATTGCAAAGCTTCTTTGAGTTTTAAAACAATGACGCCCAATGGGGCTTCATTACCAAGCTTTAAAGGCAAGTACAGATAAGGGCTTGAAGCTAAGGTGTGTGTTCCCATCCCAGCGGGCTGCCCATGATCCATGCACCATTGCAACAAGGCTCGATCCACACGAGGTAACGACCCCCGTTGACGGATTAAGTCTTTTTCAGCGTCCGCAATCCAAAATTCACACGTCACACCCAAATCCTTTTTGAAGATTTGCGTGGAGATTTCGTAGAGCTGTTCGTCTTCTGTCACGGATGACAAAAGGCGTGCCGTTTCATAAAGAAGTCGTGTTTGACGTTCTCGCTCATGGGCTTGTTTAGCCATCTCTTGGCGTGTTGAGACCAAGTGAGCCGCCACCACGCCGACAATGAGCATCGAAAAGAACGTAAAGAGGTACTGCGCGTCCGCTACCTTAATGGACCAATGCGGTGGCACGATCACAAGACCAAACGCCATCACAGAAAAGACCGTGACAAATGAGGCCACGATCATCCCAAAACGCACGGCAGTAAAAAGCGTCAACAACAGATAACACATGATCATGTTGGTAACAGGGACGTAGGCCTTTAAGGAAAAAAGCACAACGGTCAATAAGGATGAACAAATTGCTGCAAACGCGAGCGAATTGCCGCCCAAAAAGCGCACGCTTTGAAAAAAGTTTTCGAGTTTGCCTTTCCATGTTTGCCGGTTTGAGGCAAAAGGTAGCGTCAAGATGTTAATTTCAGGCGCCAAAGCGCGCAGTTTGGCTTTACGTGAATACCCACTCCAAAAGCCGTCTGACGTAATGGCCACAATCGAGAGATTGTGCGTTCGCATATAGTCAACAACGGAGCGCGCGTAGTGACCGATTAACACATCGGTTGATGCTCCCAAGGTTTGAGCATATTGAAGCAAATTTACCGCGCGTTCCCGATCGCTTTTAGAGTCCGTCGCAGACGTTATCCAAATGCAGTGCCACTCGCTTGATAATGACCGCGCCATACGGCTGATTTGTTGCACAGACTCTTCAGATGTCGCATGTTCAATCACCAGCAAAATGCCAAAGGCCGTGTCGTCAATGCTTCGACGTGTGCTTAATGATCGGTATTTTTTGACTTCCACATCAACGCGATTGGCCATAAGACGTAACGCCAACTCACGCAGGGCAATGAGGTTGGCGCGTTTAAAGTAGTTGTCTTTGGCGCGCTCAATCACGTGCGGTAAATAGATTTTCCCCGCTTCCAATCGTTTGATTAAATCTTCGGGCGGCAAATCCACTAAGCGCACTTCGTCGGCGGCATCAAAAATGCGATCAGGAATTGTTTCGCTCACTTCAACACCCGTGACGCGAGAAACCACCCCGTTAAAGCTTTCTAAGTGTTGAATGTTTAATGTTGTATAGACGTCAATTCCTAAGTCCAACAACTCATCAATGTCTTGCCACCGCTTTAAGTGACGAGAGCCTCTGGCGTTGCTGTGAGGCATCTCATCGATTAAAACGAGAGCAGGACGGCGACGAATAATGCCATCAATATCTAGGCGTTCAAAAACGTGGTTGTGATGAATTTCTTTGACGCGCTCCAACACTTCCAAACCTTCAAGAAGGGCTTCGGTGTCGCGCCGTTTGTGCGTATCAACCCAACCGACTAAAACGTCCAAGCCTTCTTTGCGCTTTTCACGGGCTTCGGTGAGCATGGCAAAGGTTTTACCCACACCGGGCGCGGCACCCAAGAAAATTTTTAATTTTCCTCGACGCTTTTCAGCTTCTTTTAATAACGCCTGCGGATCGGGGCGATGATCCATTGTCTCAGCCATTGTCACTCTCCTACTTTCTGTTCGTTCACGCTTTCATCTTTCGCTTTGAGCGCGTTTTGAACAGAGAGATTTAAAAGCAACACGTTGACATAGGTCGATGGGCCAAAGAGGGCGTGTTCGGTGTGTTGATCAATCAGCTTTTTTAATTCCTGCAGTGACAATCCCGTCTTTTCAGAAACAATTTGCATCTGGTAGTACGCAGCTTCTTGCGTGATGTGAGGGTCAAGGCCCGAAGCCGATGCCGTTAAAAGATCGGTCGGAATAATGACTTGATTGGGTGCCTCGTTAAACCACTTTTGAGCGCGTTGGTGAATCACAAAAATCTGCTTAGGATTACCCACACTTAAATTGCTCCCGGCGCTTGCTTGTGCGTTATAGGGAACACCGGGCGTCACAGACGGGCGCGACTGAAAGTAAATCGTTTCTGAGAAGTCTTGACCGATTAGACTCGAGCCCACGGTTTTGCCCTCTTTTTGCACAAAGGAACCGTTGGCTTGATGGGGAAAAAAGGTTTGTGCCAACCCCGTCACCACCAACGGGTACATTACGCCCAACAACAGCGTTAAAACCACCATCAGCCACACCGCGCGCAGAATCATTTGCATAGAGCCTTCGCGTTGATGGGCCATCTTGAATGTTTTTTGGATATTCATTTCTCTACTCCCTTTGCTCCATTACGCAATGCCCAACGCCACCAACACAAAGTCAATGACCTTAATGCCGATAAAAGGCGTCACTAAACCGCCCAAACCGTAAATGAGCAAATTGCGCTTTAAGAGTTTTTGAGCCGAGAGCGCACGATAGGTCACGCCCTTTAGCGCCAAAGGAATCAAGGCCACAATGATGAAAGCATTAAAGATCACGGCGCTCAATAGCGCTGATAAGGGGCTGTGCAAACCCATAACGTTTAATGCCGCCAAGCCCGGATAAGTGGACGCAAAGGCAGCCGGAATAATGGCAAAGTATTTCGCCACATCGTTGGCTAACGAAAAGGTCGTTAACGCCCCTCGCGTCATCAGCATTTGTTTGCCGATACAGACCACGTCAATTAACTTCGTGGGGCTGGAATCCAAGTCCACCATGTTGGCTGCTTCTTTAGCCGACGCCGTGCCACTATTCATGGCAACAGCCACGTCGGCTTGCGCGAGAGCCGGCGCGTCGTTTGTGCCGTCACCGGTCATCGCGACCATGTGTCCTTCCTTTTGATAGTGACGAATGGTCTCGAGCTTACTTTCGGGTGTGGCTTCGGCTAAGAAATCATCAACGCCTGCTTCAGCAGCGATGGCCGCGGCCGTCAACGAGTTATCCCCCGTGATCATGACGGTTTTAATGCCCATGCGGCGAAGCTCTTCAAACTTCTCTGAAATCCCAGGCTTCACAATGTCTTTTAATTCAATGACACCCAGGATGCGCGAGCGATTGGTCACTAACAAAGGGGTTGACCCGCGAGAGGCCACTTCGTTGGCAATCTTTGTAATCGCAAAAGCCACCGTGCGACCTAAGGACTCAACGTAGCGGGTAATGGCATCGGGCGAGCCTTTGCGAATCTGGTCATTACCGACATTGACACCTGACATACGGCTTTGCGCCGTAAAGGGAATAAAAGTGGCTTCCGGCGGCAACTTATCCATCGAACGACCGTTCGTTAAGCGTTGCGCCAGCAAAACAATGGACTTTCCTTCTGGTGTATCGTCAGCAAGTGATGACATCAATGCCGCCTGAATCATCTCTTCTTTCATGATGCCCGGAGCCGGATAAAAGTCACTTGCCTGGCGATTGCCGTACGTAATCGTTCCCGTTTTATCGAGCATTAAAACGTCCACGTCGCCTGCCGCTTCAACAGCGCGCCCGGAACGCGCAATGACGTTAGCACCCAATAAACGACTCATCCCTGCCACACCAATGGCTGAAAGTAAGCCCCCAATCGTGGTTGGAATCAAACACACAAGAAGCGCCACCAAAATGGTGTAGCCAATAACGGTGCCCGAGTGATTGACGGTTACGCTAAAGGAGGAAAACGGCAAAAGCGTGGCAGTAACCAGTAAGAAAATTACGGTTAAAACCAAGAGCAAAATCGTTAACGCCACTTCATTGGGCGTTTTGCGACGCTCAGCGCCTTCAACCATCGAAATCATGCGGTCGATGAAAGACTCGCCGGGATTGGCGTTCACTTCAACAATGAGCCAATCTGAAAGCACGGTCGTGCCGCCCGTGACCGAACTAAAGTCACCACCCGACTCACGAATCACTGGCGCCGACTCCCCTGTAATGGCCGACTCATTCACAGAGGCAATCCCCATTAGTACTTCACCGTCACAGGGAATGATTTCGCCGGCTTTCACAAGCACCACATCGCTTTTTTTGAGCGTAGCGGAATCCACCCAATCGCCCGGGCAATCCACACCCCAGCGATCGCGATTGTCGTTACTGACCACGAAAGCCAACGTGGACTTTTTTAAGCCCTTAAGTGCGGAGGCTTGAGCCTTTGCTCGACCTTCCGCCAAGGCTTCTGCGAAATTGGCGAAAAAGACCGTGATCCATAACCAAAAGGCGGTCATGCCCGTTAATAGCAACGACTCGGAATACACCCCGCACAAAGTGGCAATGAATAAAACCGTTGTGAAGATACTTCCCAAAAAGACCAGAAACATCACCGGATTTTGCAGTTGCGTTTGGGGATTAAGTTTTTTAAAACTTTCGATCATCGCTTCTTTGACCAACTGCGGCTCAAAAAGCGGTACGTTTTTCTTTGACATAACTGTATAAAACCTATCTAAACCCGTCTTATGACGCAGGGGGAAGCATCAAATGTTCGGCAATGGGACCTAACGCTAAAGCTGGCAAATAGGTCAACGCACCCACTAAGACAATGAGGCCCACAAGGAAAAGCATGAAAAGCAGTCCATGCGTGCGCAGGGTCCCCACGGATGCGGGCGTCATCTTTTGTTTGGCTAAAGAGCCTGCGAGCGCCAAAACGGCCGAGATAATCACAAAGCGACCCAACCACATGGCCAATCCCAACCCCACGTTAAAAAAGGGCGTATTGGCATTGAGCCCCGCAAAGGCCGAGCCATTATTGTTTGCGGCCGAACTCCACGCATAAAGGATTTCGCTAAAGCCGTGGGCACCGGTGTTGTTTAAACTCTCCCAAGCCCCAGGATAAAAGGTGGTCACGGCCGTACCAATCAGAACCAACAAAGGCGAAACGAGCAGTGTGATGCCTACGAGTTTCATTTGTGTGGGCGTAATTTTTTTACCCAAATACTCGGGCGTGCGACCGACCATGAGACCCGCCACGAAAACGCCAATCAAAACAAAAATCATGACGCTATAAAAACCGGCCCCTGCACCACCAAAGACCACTTCACCCATCTGCATCAACCACATCGGGATCATGCCGGCCAAAGGCGTTAAAGAGTCATGCATTGCGTTGACGGCGCCAGAAGAAGCAGCGGTTGTCACAATGCTAAAAAGTGACGTTGCGGCTAAATCAAAGCGCACTTCCTTGCCTTCCATGTTCATCATGTCGGGAGCAGCACCCGCTGACAACAGAGCAGGCGTTGAAGCCATTTCGCTATAGGCAAAAAAGACAAAACAAAGGATGAAAATCACGGCCATGGCGCCCCAAAGGGTCCAGCCTTCTCGCACGTCTTTAACCGTGTGACCAAAGGTGTAGGTCAAGGCCGATGAAATCGCAAAAATGGAAAGGCTTTCCAAAAAGTTCGTTAACTGTGTCGGATTTTCAAAAGGATGGGCACTGTTGGCGTTAAAGAAACCGCCACCGTTTGTCCCCAACAATTTGATGGCTTCTTGAGAGGCCACCGGCCCCATGGCAAGCGTTTGCTCATGGCCCGCGAACGTTTGAATCGTTTGATAAGCGTTGAAATTTTGAATAACACCTTGGCTGACTAAAACAAGGGCATAGACCACACAAATAGGCAACAAAACCCAAAGGGAAATGCGAACCACATCCACCCAAAAGTTACCGATGTCGTTGGCTTCCTTTTTGATAAACCCACGCATAAGGGCAAAGGCCACGGCAATACCCGTTGCCGCAGACAAAAAGTTTTGAACCGTTAACCCTGCCATTTGGGTGAAGTAGCTCAAGGTGCTCTCACCGCTATAGTTTTGCCAATTGGTGTTGGTCACAAAACTCACGGCGATGTTAAAAGCCTCAATAGCACCCACCCCCTTGACCCCTTCGGGATTTAACGGCAAAAGGCCTTGAAAGAGAAGCAACAGGAACAAAACAAAAAAGCCCACAACGCTAAAAAAGAGCACTGAAAAAGCGTATTCGTACCAAGATTGAGGGCGATTCTTGATCAATAAACATTTCAATACGAAGTGATCAGCACGGGCAAGGCAACGGGGGACATCGCCTTGAACCATCGGGGCCATCCAAAGCCCTAACGGTTTAGTGATCAAAAACAGAATCGCTAAAAAAGCGATTAAACAATAAACACTCGATTGCATAGGGATACTCCTGAGTGTGTTTCTTTAAGCTGTCCAAAGCTCATGAATGAGCCAAGCAATCAGCACTAAAGCAACTGAGAAAAAAGCGACTTCGGTCATAGGCATCGTTACCCTTCTGAATGCGCAAGAAATTTCATAAAAACATGCAAAACCCAACGAATACCCCAAATCATGAGGACAATGGGAATGGCCGTCCAAAGGTATGACATCTGAACTCCTTTCGATAAAGTGATGTTCATCGATTGGATGGTAAAAATAACGACCTTAAAACGGTATTAATTCTCATTTATTTGTTGTAAACACTGTGTATATTCGTTTTGATTTCAAAGAGATAGTGGCACACAGATTCAGCAATGCAATACGTTGTTATTGTTGAGAAAGAATGCGTCTAGCGAGTGCTTTAAATGCAGTTAATAAGAAAAGGCGGACACACTTGGTAACCAAGGTTGCATATTCCGAGAGAATGAGACGGCAACAGACTGATTTTTGTTTACGACGAGTCGTGGGCTGGATTTCTTTGCCAAAAGAAAAGACTTTTTGAAGGGATCGAGTAGGCGGTAGGGTTGCCCCGTCCGCCTCTCACAACACCGTACGTGCGGTTCCGCATACGGCGTTTCATTTAAACAGTCCCCATGGACGACAGATTGTACAATCCGAGCCGAGAGAACAAGGCGTTCGGGATTGTTTTGCGCATGTGGAGCGCCTGGGCGTTGTACCATGGTCCTCGGCCATTATTGGCTGACTTCCAGGCGGTAAACGCATCAAGTCCTCTTTTGCGCAGTTCCCTTTCTCTTGTTCTCGGCCTTTTCCAGGCTCG
>DBFZTP010000056.1:0-28037 GCA_048520025.1 Candidatus Aphodousia sp. | reverse complement strand
GATACGTTGTAAGAAATAAACCTAAAGGAAAAATAACATGATCAGCATGCGCGAAATGCTCGAAGCCGGTTGCCACTTCGGTCACCAAACCCGCTTCTGGAACCCCAAGATGGGCCAATACATCTTTGGCGCCCGTAACAAGATTCACATCATCAACCTCGAAAAGACGGTTGTGAAGTTTGAAGAAGCTGTCAAGTTCGCTCGTAACTTGTCTTCTAAGGGCGGCAAGATCCTCTTCGTGGACACGAAGCGTGGCGGTCGCGACATCATCGTTGAACAAGCTCAACGTGCTGGTTGCTGCTATGTCGATCAACGCTGGTTGGGCGGTACGCTCACCAACTTCAAGACCGTCAAGTTGACGATCAAGCGTTTGAAGGACATGGAAGCCACCATCGAAAACGGCGGCTTGGAAAAGATGACCAAGAAGGAAGCTCTCGACTTCTCTCGCGAAGTTGAAAAGTTGAATCGCTCCATCGGCGGTATCAAGGACATGACGAGCTTGCCGGATGCTTTGTTTGTGGTTGACGTTGGTTTCCACAAGATTGCTATCCAAGAAGCTAACAAGCTCGGTATTCCGGTTATCGCTGTTGTCGATACCAACCACAGCCCGCTCGGCGTTGATTACATCATCCCGGGTAACGATGACTCTGGTAAGGCTGTTGCTCTTTACGCTACGGCTATGGCTGATGCCATCCTCGAAGGCCGCGAAGCCAGCGAAGAAGGCTTGAAGCAAGCTGCCGGCGAAGAAGAATTCGTTGAAGAAGCTGCCGAAGCTTAATTTCACTTCATTTAGAAGCGGGGACAATGTTCTCGCTTCTGTTTGAACGCTCTTAACCTCTGACTCTTTTGGAGAAACTCATGGCTGTTATTACCGCCGCTATGGTTAAAGAATTGCGCGTCAAGACCGACGCTCCGATGATGGAATGCAAAAAGGCCCTCACGGAAGCTGACGGCGACATGGCTCGCGCTGAAGAAATCTTGCGTGTCAAGCTTGGCAACAAGGCCAGCAAGGCCGCTGCTCGCGTCGCCGCTGAAGGCGTTGTGAGCGTCTTCATCTCTGAAGACGGCAAGACGGGCGCTATCCTCGAAGTGAACTCTGAAACGGACTTCGTTGCTAAGAACCCTGAATTCCAAGCCATGGCTGCTGCAGCTGTTCGCTTGGTTGCTGAACACAACCCCGCTGACATCGCTGCTTTGGGCGCTTTGGAAGTTGAAGGTCAAGCTTTGGAAGCCGTCCGTACGGCTTTGGTTGGTAAGATCGGTGAAAACATGACGTTCCGCCGCTTCCAACGCATCGAAGCTCAAGGCAAGTTGCACACCTACATCCACGGCGGTGCCAAGATTGGTTCCTTGGTGGATATCGTTGGTGGTGATGAAGAAGTTGGTCACGATGTTGCTATGCACATCGCTGCCACGAAGCCGAAGGCTCTCGACGCTTCTGGCGTTGATCAAGAACTCTTGGATACGGAACGTCGCGTTGCTATCGAAAAGGCTCGCGAAGCCGGCAAGCCCGAAGCTATGCTCGAACGCATCGCTGAAGGTACGGTTCAAAAGTACTTGAAGGAAGTTACGCTCTTGTCCCAACCGTTCGTTAAGAACGACAAGATGAGCGTTGCTGAACTCTTGAAGCAAAACGGCGCCTCTGTTGCCTCTTTCGTCCTCTACGTTGTGGGCGAAGGCATCGAGAAGAAGACCACGGACTTCGCTGCCGAAGTGGCCGAACAAATGGCCGCTGCTAAGAACGCTTAATTGCTTCTGACCCTCGAGTGCTCGCCCTGAGTGCTCGAAACGAAAAAGTCTCGGATGTTAAAATTCGGGACTTTTTTGTTTCTTGGTTAAAAAAGCCGTTAAATCGGAGAAAAAAGCCGACATCGGTCAACGCTTTTGATTAAAATAAGGCCTAATAACATGGGTAAGAGTGGACTTTGACCCGAAGGGTGCTCAAAAGTCTGCTTTTGCTGTGCGCATTGAATAAGAAATCTAAATAGAGGAGTCTTTGAAATGGCCGAAAAATCTCCGCTTAAATATAAGCGCGTTTTGCTTAAGCTTTCGGGTGAATCTTTGATGGGCCCTGATGCTTTCGGGATCAACCGTGAAACGCTTCAATCGACGGTTGAAGATGTCAAAGAAGCTTATGACTTAGGCGTTGAAATCGGTGTCGTGGTCGGTGGCGGTAATATTTTCCGCGGTGTGGCCTTGGGTTCAACGGGTATGGAACGTACGCAAGGTGACCACATGGGTATGCTTGCTACGTTGATGAATGCCTTGGCTCTTCAAGACTGCTTGCGTCGCAACGGCGTCGAAGCTCGCGTTCAAAGCGCATTAAATATTGAACGTATTGCTGAAAGCTACATTCGCGGTAAAGCCCTTCGCCATATGGAAAAGGGTCGTGTGGTGATTTTTGCTGCCGGTACCGGTAATCCGTACTTTACGACCGATACGACGGCGGCCTTGCGCGGCGCTGAAATCGGTGCCGATGTTGTGTTGAAGGCCACGAAGGTTGACGGTATCTATACGGCCGACCCGAAGAAGGATCCGACGGCAACGTTTATTCCGCGCATCACTTTTGATGAAGCCTTAAAGCGCGACCTCAAGGTGATGGATGCAACGGCTTTTGCTTTGTGCCGTGAACAAAATCTTCCGATCAAAGTCTTTAACATTGCCAAGAAGGGCTCCATTGCTCGTGCTTGCTTGAGCGATGACGAAGGCACGTTGGTCTATAACCCCTAATTTTGAATCCAAAGACATTGGAGTATTTATGTCAATCAGTGAAATTCACAGTCAAACTGAATATAAGATGAAGCGCACGGTCGAAACCTTGCGTGAAGACTTTATCAAGATCCGCACGGGTCGTGCTTCTACGGGTTTGTTGGACCACGTGATGGTCGACTACTACGGCACGATGACGCCGATCAATCAAGTCGCTCAAATCGGTGTGGCTGATGCTCGTACGTTGACGGTTCAACCGTGGGAAAAGAACATGGTGGCCATCGTTGAAAAGGCCATTCGTTCTTCTGACTTAGGTTTGAATCCTGCCACGAGCGGTATGCTCATTCGTGTGCCCTTGCCCCCGTTGACCGAAGAACGTCGTCGCGAATTGACGAAGGTTGTTCGTCACTTGGGTGAAGACGCTAAGGTTGCCGTGCGTAACCTCCGTCGCGATGCCAACGAACACATTAAGAAGTTAACGAAGGCTAAGGAAATTTCCGAGGACGATGAAAGCCGTGCCGAAAAGGAAATCCAAAAGTTGACGGACAACTTTGTTGTTGAAATCGACAAGGCTGTCGCTGACAAAGAAAAAGAAGTGATGACCGTCTAAGGTTGTCTATGGCTTTCGTTGATAAAGCTACTGGCAACGCGGCGGTTCCTCGTCACGTTGCCATTATCATGGATGGAAACGGTCGCTGGGCCCGACGTCGCTTTCTGCCGCGTGCAGAAGGTCATCGTCGAGGTGTAGAGACCGTTCGCCGTGTTATTGAGGCTGCTGTTGCAGCCGATGTTCAATACTTGACGCTTTTCGCTTTCAGTAGCGAAAACTGGCGTCGTCCTGCCGAAGAAGTTGAAGCTTTAATGCGTTTATTTGCCACGGCGTTAAAGCGAGAAGCCCGCGAGATGAAAGAGCACGGTGTGCGTCTTCGTGTCGCCGGGGACTTAAGCGGCTTTTCAGAAGAAATTCAAAAAAGCATTGCAGAAAGCGAAGCGATGACATCGCATTGCGACAAGATGGTTTTAACGATCTGCGCCAATTATGGTGGTCGCTGGGAAATCGTTTCTGCGGTGCAAAAGATTCTTAAAAATCACCCCGAACTAGCACAAACGCCCGAGAAAATTACCGAGGACATGATTAGCCAAAACATGGCCATCGATTGGGCTCCGGAAGTGGATTTGATGATCCGTACGGGCGGGGAGCAAAGAATCAGTAACTTTATTTTGTGGCAAGCGGCTTACGCTGAATTGTTCGTGAGCCAAGTTTTTTGGCCGGATTATCGAAAAGAAGATCTCCAGTTAGCGCTTGATTGGTATGCGCAACGAGAGCGTCGTTTCGGTATGACCGGGGAACAAGTGCGTTCCGGTAATTAATTTAAGGGTGTGGGTATGTTAAAACAACGTGTCATAACTGCCATTGTTTTGTTGATTGTCTTAATCGGTTCTTATATGGCAGGCCCGGTGGTTTTGTCTGGTGTGATGGCCATTGGTTTTACTGTTGCCCTTTGGGAGTGGTTGAAGTTAGCCGGTATTAATACGAAGGCCAGTGCTTTGGTGGCCGCTGTTTTGGGTATCGGGATGTCGTCTTTGACTTACTTTGCCTACCGTGAAATCTCAAGCGGTATGGAAGGTTCTGCAGCCTTGTTGGGCACCTTGTCTTCAGCCTTTATCTACTACATTCTTTTCATCACCCTTTTGTGGATCGGGATTTCGATTCGCGTCTTCTTTGCTCGTCACACGGGTATGAAGGTGGCTCCCGTTATGGTGGCATTGTCCGGTATTTTCTTCGTACCCGCTGCCTGGTTAAGTTTTGTCGGTATGTACGCGACTTTCGGCATTTCGATGATTTTGTCTTTGTTGGTGATTGTCTGGGTGGCCGATATCATGGCCTATTTCACCGGCATGGCTTTCGGCAAGCACCGTATGTCGCCTGCCATTAGTCCTAAAAAGAGTTGGGAAGGTGCTGCGGGCGGTATGTTGAGCGTAATTCTTTTGGGTTACGCTGCCGCTTATTTTATGCCGGCTGTGGACACGATCCCGTCGGTCGTCATTAACGCTTGTGGTGTCGGTGTATGGGCAGTGGTTGCTTTCTTCTTAGTGGTTCTTTCTATTATCGGAGACCTCTATGAAAGTGCTTTAAAGCGCCAAGCCGGTATCAAAGACTCCAGTAACCTTTTGCCCGGTCACGGTGGGTTTTATGACCGAATGGACGCTTTGATGCCGACGTTGCCTGCCGGTTTCTTGACGACCATTTTGATTGTCTCTTCAACGGCTTTCTAATTCAAAAAATGAAAAAAATTGCCTTATTCGGCGCAACAGGGTCGATCGGAACATCGACCCTTGATGTTGTTAGTTGTTATCCGTCTGAATACGAAGTGTTTGCTTTAACCGCCCATTCTCGTGTGGAAATGTTGGCGGATTTGTGCGTTAAGCATCACCCGAAGATTGTTTTGATTACCGATGCAGCAAAAGAAGGAGTATTGCGTCAAGCTTTAACAGATCGCCATCTTACGGACATTGAGGTTTGGGCAGGGGAAGCAAAGATGCCAGAACTTGCTGCTTTGCCTGAAGTGGATATCGCTGTTTTAGCCATCGTGGGCGCTGCTGGCTTGACCCCCACCTTTGCTGCAGCTAAAGCCGGTAAGCGCTTATTATTAGCCAACAAAGAAAGTGTGGTTTGTGGCGGTGCCCTTTTGATGCAAAGCATCAAAGAGAGCGGTGCTGGGCTTTTACCCGTTGACAGTGAACACAATGCCATTTTTCAATGCTTAAGCGGCTCTAACGCAAAAGACCGTTCTGAAGCCCGTTTAATTTTGACAGCATCCGGCGGCCCCTTCCGCCGTCGTATGGATTTAACGAATGTGACGCCAGAAGAGGCTTGCGCACATCCGAATTGGTCCATGGGCAGAAAGATTAGTGTCGATAGCGCTACGCTCATGAATAAGGGCTTAGAAGTTATCGAAGCCTCCTGGCTTTTTGGTTTCAGTCCTGATCAAATTGATGTGGTGGTTCATCCGCAAAGTCTGATTCATTCAATGGTTCAATACGCTGACGGCAGCATCATTGCGCAGTTGGGCTCACCCGATATGCGTACCCCCATTGCTTATTCTTTAGGTTGGCCCAACCGTTTAGATGGTCATGCCGAACGTGTGGACTTCACGAAATTTGCCAATGTCTCTTTTGAAGCTCCGGACTTGAAGCGTTTCCCGCAATTGGCTTATGCCTATGAAACTTTGCGTTCAAAAGATGCGGCATCCATTGTTTTAAATGCCGCCAACGAAATTGCAGTCGAAGCGTTTTTGAACCGCCAAATCGGTTTCTTGGATATCGCAAAGACCTGCCGTACGATGCTCGATCGCATGGTTCGTCCTTTGCCGACGTCGCTTGAAGACGTGCTTGAACTAGACCGAGAAGCGCGCATTTTGACGCTTAAGGAACTTGTCCGATGACCTCGTTAATCGCCTTTTTGGTTGCGATCGGTATTCTCATCACGTTTCATGAGTTGGGTCACTATCTTGTGGCACGCTTGTGTGGCGTCAAGGTGACGCGCTTTAGCTTTGGTTTTGGCCCAAAACTTTGGTCAAAGAAAATGGGGCGAGATCAAACTGAGTGGCAAATCGCTGCGATTCCTTTGGGCGGTTTCGTTCAAATGGTCGATGAGCGCGAAGGCAATGTTGCTCCCGAAGATCTTCCGCGTGCCTTTAATCGACAATCCGTTTATAAGCGCATTGCCATTGTGAGTGCTGGACCTTTAGCCAACTTCCTGTTAGCGATGTTCTTTTTTGCCTTTATTGCGGTCTTGGGACAAGCAGAAATTAAACCCGTGATGGCAACCCCGACGGCAGGTACGCAAGCGGCTACGGTGGATATTCGAGCATTGGATGAAATCGTTGGCATTGACGGTAGTGACGTTGAAGGACTTCAAGACTATACGTGGCAACTTTTAGCCAAAGCCGGTCAATCCACTGTCACCATGCAGTTAAAGCGCGACGGGCAACCCCATGAAGTGGATTTGGATTTGTCCGGTATTGCACTCTCCGGTGAAGACGTGGATATCAATAAGCAATTGGGGATCAACCTGTACTACGGTCGTCCTGTGCTTTTTAATTTAGTAAAGGATCGTCCTGCTTATGAAGCCGGTCTTCGAGAAGAGGATCGTGTGATTGCAGCCAATGGTCTTTATGGTATTACGCACAAAGAATTGCTCGATTTGATTCGAAACTCGGCCGATCGTCCCGTATATTTTGTAATCGAAGGTAAAGATGGAGGCGTGCGTGAAGTGACGGTGACGCCTCGAGTTCATGAAGTGCCTGATGCCAATGGAAAGATGGAGCGTCGTGCCATTATCGGTTGCCATATTGGTTTGGCTCCCAATTTGATGTGGGTAAGCAAGGGGCCGATTGATGGGATTCGTGAGGGCTTTAACCGCATGGTATCCATCACGCAAATGACCTGGAATGGTCTTACGCAAGTGGCAAGCGGGGAAGCCGGAACAGACGCGATTTCGGGCCCTGTGACGATTGCCGACTATGCCGGTAAAACCGTTCAGATGGGTTGGCGCGTTTATCTTTCCTTCTTAGCGATGATTTCAGTGAGTCTCGGGCTCTTTAATTTATTGCCCGTGCCGTTGTTAGATGGGGGTCACCTCCTGTATTATTTGTTGGAAATGATTCGTGGACGGCCCTTGCCCGAGTCCGTTATGGAGATCGGTCAGAAAGTTGGATTGTTCTTTGTGTTAGGTTTAACCGCTTTAGCACTTACCAATGACTTTGTTCGGCTGTTAGAATAGCCAAAGTTACGACACTCGAAAAAGAAAATGAGTTTTAAGTATTCTTTATTAAAAATTTCCCTCGCCTCTGCTTTGATGACTATGGCAGTGGGCGCATTCGCTCAAGATTTTAAGATCAAGGATATCCGTATTGAAGGTATTGCTCGTACGGAACCCGGCACGGTCTTATCTCACTTGCCTTTCCAAGTCGGTGATGACTTTACGACCGACAAGGGCAATACAGCCATTCACGCCTTGTATTCCTCCGGTCTTTTCCGTGACGTTCGCCTAGAGCAAGACGGTAATGTTCTTGTGGTTGTTTTACAGGAACGTCCTGCAGTGGCCACCATCACGACGCAAGGTATCCGTGCTTTTGACCAAACGGCTATTTTGCAAAGTTTGCGTGACGTTGGGATGAGCGAAGGTCGAATCTTTGACTCGGCTATTTTGGATAAGGCTGACCAAGAATTACGTCGCCAATATTTGGCTCGCGGCTACTACGGCGTTGATGTGAAGACGACGGTGACACCGTTGGATCGTAACCGTGTACGCTTGTCGATCGTTGTCGATGAGGGCGAAGCTGCCAGCATTAAGTCCATTCGTTTTATCGGTAACCATGTGATGGACGATGAGACGTTGCAAGAGCAAATGAGCTTGCGAGTGGGCGGCTGGATGAGCTGGTACACGAAGAGCGATTTGTACTCTCGTGAAAAATTGGCTGCCGACATTGAAGCCGTTCGTTCTTACTATCTCAATAACGGTTACCTCGACTTTAAGGTAGATAGCGTTCAAGTCTCTATTGCTCCTAATAAGCAAGACATCTTCATTTCGATCAACTTAACCGAAGGCGAACAATACACCGTGAGCGGTGTGGAGTTGGCCGGTGATATGTTGGGTCTTCAAGA
The DNA here is from genome assembly GCA_048520025.1 of Candidatus Aphodousia sp. GTDB lineage: Bacteria > Pseudomonadota > Gammaproteobacteria > Burkholderiales > Burkholderiaceae_F > Aphodousia. The sequence continues at coordinate 19,658 of DBFZTP010000056.1, read as the reverse complement.
CGATTTGATGCCGTTGTTGGAAATAGAACCAGACTCTATCTATAACGCCGAAGATATCAATAAGGGTGCAGAAGCCATTACGCAAAAGCTCTCCTCTTTGGGTTACGCTTTTGCAACCGCTCGCCCCAATCCCGTGGTTGGTGAAAACAACACGGTGAAGATTGTCTACACGGTTGACCCGGGTCGCCGTGCTTATGTCCGCAAGGTGAATATTTCCGGTAACACGAAGACCAAGGACGAAGTGATTCGTCGTGAAGTGCGTCAATACGAAGCCGCTTGGTTTGATAGCCAAAAGGTAAGTTTGTCTCGTGACCGTATTGACCGTTTGGGTTACTTTGATTCGGTGACGGTGGATCCGAAGCCGGTTCCGGGTACGCGTGACCAAGTGGACTTGGAAGTCAATGTCCAAGAACGTCCCACGGGCAGTATCTCTTTGGGTGCCGGTTACTCTACCTCTGACGGTATTATCTTGAGTGCTGGTTTTGCTCAAAACAATATCTTCGGTACGGGTAACTCGATGAGTGTCCAAGTCGACACCTCTGACAGTACGCAAACGTACGCTTTGAGCGTGACCGAGCCCTATGTGACGCCTGAAGGCGTTTCCCGTACGATCGACATTTACGATCGTAAGGTCGACATGGAAGAGCAAGAAATCACCGATGACGTGATTTACGAAACTCGCGGTGCCGCTGTGAGCTGGGGTATTCCGTTTACCGAATACGACCGCGTTTTCTTAGGCGGTAAGTTCGAAAGTACGACGGTGGAAATTGACGGTCCTGACGCACCAGCTCGCTATCAAAACTATGTAGATCAGTTCGGCGATGATCCTCAAGCCATTGCTGCAACAATTGGTTGGTCTCGAGACAGTCGTGATAATGCTTTGGCTCCGAACCGCGGTACGTACCAACGCTTGTCTGGTGAAGTGACGCTTCCGGTGATGGATTTGCGTTACTACCGTTTGAACTACCAACTGTCTCACTACTATCCGATTACCAAGGACCTGACCTTGGCCGGTAACTTTGAATTGGGATATGGTGACTCTTGGGGTGGTAAAGCCTATCCGTTCTTTAAGAACTTCTACGTGGGTGGTATCGGTAGTGTCCGTGGCTATGAAAGCTCGAGCTTAGGCCCGCGTGATACGGACGGTGATTCTGCCGGTGGTCGCGCTTCGATGAACTTCTCTATCGAATTGTTGATGCCGTTGCCGGGTGCTGACCGCACGTTGCGTTGGTTCACATTCTTGGACGGTGGTTATTCTTGGGGCGATACATATGATGGGGCTACACTTAAGGAAAAGACAAGCATTAGCTTATCCGACCTTCGTTACTCCGTCGGTATCGGTGTATCGTGGATTTCGCCCTTGGGCCCGTTGAAGTTCAGCCTTGCCGCACCGTTTGGTGATAAGAAAGACGATGAAATCGAACGCTTCCAATTCCAAATCGGTACAGGCTTCTAATCAGTGGCTTGTCTCGAGAGTTGGTTCTCGTCAAGGATAAAATTTAGGGGAAAGGCACAAAATCTGTGCACTTTCCCTTTGCCGTACTTAATGGAGTATGCATAAATGGTTAAAAAGTTGCTGATGGCCTCCGTCATCTCGCTTGGTTTAATGGGTCAAAATGTGTTGGCTGACACCAAGATCGGCGTCGTTAATCCCGACCGTATTTTGCGTGAAAGTGACGCCGCTAAAACGGCTCAAAAGAAGTTAGCCAAAGAGTTCGCAAGCCGTCAAAATTCAATTTCAGTTTCGGCCAAGCAGTTAAAGGCCGATGTGGAAAAGTTCCAAAAGGAATCGGGTTCTTTAAGTCCCAACGAGCGTTTGACGCGTGAACGTGCATTGGCTGATCAAGAACGTCGTCTCCAACGCCGTGAACGCGAATTGCGTGAGGATTTGAATCGTCGCCGCAACGAAGAGTTGCAAGCGATTTTGGAGCGAAGCAATAAGGTGATTCGTACGATTGCCGAACGTGAAAAGTACGACTTGATTGTTCAGGAGGCCGTTTTTGTTGGCCCCAATGTCGACATCACCAATAAAGTTATTAAAGCGATGGGGAAGTAAACCATGCAAGTTCAGTTATTTCCGATTGCCATGCTTGTTGAAGCCGTGCGCGCTCAAAGTGCAGGACGTCTTGAAGCAAAGTTGATCGGGCCCTATGAAAACGTTGCCGTCAATTCCATCGGTACGCTCTCACACGCCAAGTCCCATGAAGTGGCTTTCTTAGCCAATCCGAAATTCCGTCATGAAGTCAAAGACTGTGGCGCAGGTGTGATTGTTTTGCGTGAAGAAGATCGTCAAGCTATTTTTGGTGACGAAACGCCACGAGCCATGGTGATTACGCCAGATCCTTATGCTTGGTTTGCTTTTGCTCTTCAAGTGGTTGACGCTCAAATGAATCGCTTCCAACCGGGTATTCATCCGAAGGCACAAGTGGCCGATGGTGCTCAAGTGGATGCAACCGCTCGAGTCGATGCCGGTGCTGTGATTGAAGCCGGCGCCAAGGTTGGTGCCAAGGCTTGGATTGGCGCTGGTGCCTTTGTGGGTGCGGGTTCTGTCATTGGTGAAGGAACACGCTTACATGCCAATGTGACGGTGAACCACGGTTGTAAGATTGGTCGTCGTTGCATTTTCCAATCAGGTGCTGTGATCGGAGCGGACGGCTTTGGTTTTGCTCCCTTTGATGGTCAATGGGTGAAGATTCCTCAAATCGGTGGCGTGACAATCGGTGACGATGTTGAGATCGGCGCCAATACGTGCGTGGATCGCGGTGCTTTGGAAGACACGGTGATCGGTGACGGTTGTAAGCTCGATAACCTGATTCAAATTGCTCACAACGTGAAGATGGGCAAGCACTGCGTGATGGCTGGCTGCGTGACCGTGGCCGGTAGCGTTACGATCGGCGATCACGTGATCTTTGGCGGTCGAAGCGTTATCAATGGCCACATTTCGATTCCGTCCGATTCTACGGTGGGCCCTGCCACCAATATCGTCTCCTGGCCGAAAGACACCAAGATGATGATGGGCATTTATCCTGCTCAGCCCAATCGCGAAAGCGAAAAGGTTGCGGTTTTGTTGAAGAAATTACCAGAATTGAGAAAGCGCATTATTGCCCTCGAAGGCAAGGTGACGCAATCTGAAGAAAACTAAACGAGGTTTTTTGATGAAATACAATATCAATGACATTATGAAGATGCTTCCGCATCGCTATCCGTTCTTGTTGGTTGATCGCGTAGAAAGCGTTGCAGAAGATAAGACGAGCTGTGTGTGCATCAAGAACGTAACGGCTAACGAACCGCAATTTCAAGGTCACTTCCCGGACTGCCCCGTGATGCCCGGTGTTTTGATTTTGGAAGCCATGGCCCAAACGGGTGCCGTGTTGGCAATGGAGCGCTTGGGTGAAGACGCTCGTGATGAAAAGGCATTGTTCTTCTTTGCCGGTATCGACGGCGCTCGCTTTAAGCGAGTGGTGTTACCGGGCGATCAATTGCGTATTGAAGCTCGTTATTTGCGTGATCGTGGCGGTATTGCCAAGTTTGAAGTCACGGCAACCGTGGATGGCCAATTGGCTTGTGAAGCCACGATGATGTGTGCTCGCCGTAAGGTGGAATAATTCAGGCCTAATAAAGCGAGGCCGAAGTCCTAGGGACTTCTTAGAGTAACTTTTTAGAAAGGTCTGAAGACATGGCAAAGATTCATCAATTCTCAGTGGTTGACCCGTCAGCTCAATTGGCCGACGATGTCGTTGTTGGTCCGTTTTGTGTGATTGGCCCCAATGTAACGATTGGCGCCGGCACGGAACTCATCTCTCATGTGAATGTTCACGGTTACACCGAAATCGGTGAACGTAACCGCATTTTCCCCAACGCCAGTATCGGTTGCGAACCGCAAGACAAGAAGTATGCCGGCGAGCCCACGCGTTTGGTGATCGGTGACGATAATGTTATCCGTGAACACGTGACGATCTCCACCGGTACGATTCAAGATCACGGTATTACCGTGGTGGGGTCTCGCAACCTCTTTATGGCTAACGCCCATATTGCTCACGATTGTATCATCGGTAATGACACGATTTTGGCCAATAACGTGGGTTTGGCCGGTCACAGCATTGTCGCTGACCACGCCATTTTGGGCGGTCAAGCCGGCGTTCACCAATTCTGCCGTATTGGTGAAGGTGCCATGGTGGGTGGCGGTTCTATTCTTTTGATGGACGTCCCTCCCTTTGTGATCTGTAACGGTAATCCCGCCGAACCTCATGGCTTAAACATTGTGGGCTTGCGTCGTGCAGGGTTTGATTTGAAGGCTTTGAATGCCTTTAAGGCTGCCTACAAGGTGATTTATCGTGACGGTTTGACGATTGCCGAAGCGGTTAAGGCTCTTGCGGTTTTGATTGAAAATAATCCTCAAGTGTCTCGTGAATTAACCTTGATGCGTGACTTTGTCGCATCGAGCCAACGTGGCATTATCCGTCCGAAGAACTAAGAGGAACGAGAAATATGGCAAAAGGCATTGCTTGGTTAGCAGGGGAGACCTCCGGCGACTATATCGCATCGCTTGTTTTACCGCATGTGAGCGCCCTCTATGAGGGTGAGCGCATGTTCGGTATTGGTGGCGAAAAGATGGTTCAAGCAGGCCTTGAAGCTTGGCATCCGAGTTCTGAATTGGCCGTTCGCGGTTATGTGGAAGTGCTTCAACGCTTGCCTCGCCTTTTGATGCTTCAAAAGGAGATGAAAAAACGAGTGCTCGAAATTAATCCGAGAGCGTTTATTGGCGTTGATGCACCGGACTTCAATCTTGGGATTGAAACCTTTTTAAGAGAACGTGGTATCAAGACCATCCATTTTGTTTGCCCCTCAATTTGGGCGTGGCGTCCTGAGCGCATTCACACAATCAAAAAGGCGGTCGATCACATGTTGTTGGTCTTTCCATTTGAGAAAGAACTCATGGATAAAGCGGGCATTGACTCAACTTATATCGGTCACCCCTTGGCCCGTGAAATCCCGATGGAACCCGATAAGCTTGCTGCTCGCGAGCGTCTAGGATTAGACGTGACAGGCCCCTTATTTGCCGTGATGCCGGGGTCTCGTCAAGCCGAAGTTGCTTGGTGTTCACCGCACTTTTTCGGTGCTTGTGATCGTATTTTGGATTTTGACCGCACATCTCGCTTTGTGGTGCCTGCCGCTGATGCCGACCGTGAAGCACAGATTGTGAAATTCTTAGAGCAATTCCCGAGAGTGAAGGCAGCAACCACCTTGGTGCGTGGTAAGAGTCACGATGCGATGGAAGCTTCTGACGCTGTGTTGTTAGCTTCTGGGACAGCCGCTCTTGAAGCAGCGCTTTTTAAGCGTCCGATGGTGGTGGGCTATGCCATGCCAGGCTTTACCGGCATCATGATGCAGAAAAAAGGCATCATCAATTATGTGAGTTTGCCTAACATTTTGGCCGGTGAACTGTTAGTGCCCGAACTTTTACAGTATTACTGCCGAGCAGAACCTTTGGCATTCCAACTTTGGGAAGCCTATCAAAAGCGAAATGATGCACGTTTGATGGATCGTTTTACTCAAATGCACGATTCACTCTTGCGTGATACGCCTTCTTTAGCGACAGAAGCGATTAAGGGTGTTTGTGGCTAGAAAAATGCAAGAAGCAGACGATTTATTTGCCTCACTCACCTATGAACTGACGGCCGGCGTCGATGAAGCCGGTCGTGGTGCGTTAGCAGGTAGCGTTATTGCTGCCGCTGTGATTCTCGATCCTGATCAACCGATTGTAGGTTTGGCTGACAGTAAAGCATTAAGCGCCGCACGACGCGAAGTTTTAGCCAAAGAAATTAAACTTAAAGCGAAGGCTTGGGCCGTGGGCGAGGCCACTTGTGAAGAAGTCGATGAAATTAACGTCTTACAAGCGGCAATGCTCGCTATGAAGCGAGCCGTTCAAGCGCTAAAGGTGCAACCTGACTTTGTACAGGTTGACGGCAATAAACTTCCTCGATGGGATTATTTAAGCGAAGCCATTGTTAAGGGTGACGCAAAGGTTCAAGCGATTTCTGCCGCTTCCATTATTGCTAAAACGACGCGTGATGCGCAGATGGTCGCAGCTGAAAAGTCTTATCCCGGGTATCATTTTGCCGTGCATAAGGGATACGGAACGGCAGAACACTTGGCTGCGATTGAAAAGTTGGGGCCATCAGAGATACACCGTAAGACGTTTTCTCCGATTAAGGAAATGGTAAAAGCATGAGAGTGCAGAGAATAGAAAGTGATGCCAACGCCAAGTACAAGCGCTGGAAAAAGCTTTTTGACAATGCCCGAATGATGAAAAAGGAAGGCGCGACTTTAGCCGAAGGCGCTCACTTGGCGCAAGTTTGCCTTGAACGCAAGGTCAAAGCCACTGCCATGATCATTCGTGATTCTGAATCCTTTACCGATGAAACGCTTGCGTTAATTGAAGCGTTTGATCGCGAGCGGGTGCCGGCCTACCTTTTGGATACGCGTCTTTATGATGCGATTAGCCCCGTTGAGCACGGCAGTGGCCTGATGCTTGAAGTGCCTATTAAGGCACCTGCGATGCCTCAAAAGCTTCATGCCGATGTTTTATACTTAGACGGCGTTCAAGATCCGGGTAATATCGGTACTTTGATTCGCTCAGCAGTGGCAGCGGGTATTAAGCATATTGCGGCCTCGCCCACGAGTGCGCACTTTTGGTCACCCAAAGCGCTTCGAGCCGGTATGGGTGCCCACTTTGCCGCTCATCTCTACGATAATGTAGAGCCTGAGGCATTAGGTGAACTTTTTGACGCCCAATGTTTAGCTGCTGATGCTCGTGGCGGTAAAGACCTATTTGCCACGTCCGATTGGGAAGCAACGCCTGTAGTTTGGATGATGGGAGCAGAGGGGCCCGGTTTGAGTGATCGAGCCCTAAAGGTTGCGGATCAACGTTTCTACATTCCGATTGAAAAGGATTGTGAGTCTTTAAACGTTGCTGCCGCTGCGGCTGTTTGTATGTTTGAATTGCGTCGTCGACGTTTGTTGCAAAAGTAAGCGTCAGACGCCTGAGGCATTCATCGTGAAAGTTTTTAACTGTGTATGTGAATTTGGCCACACCTTTGAAGGGTGGTTTGATTCCGTTGAAAGCTTGGATGAACAGATTGAAAAGAAGTGGGTGGCTTGCCCTTATTGTGAGACCACCAACGTTAAACGCGTCCCGAGTGCCGCGCATGTGCGAGGCTTTCGGGATCAAGAGCGCTATAACGCTCAAGAAAAATTGGATGAGCGTGAAGCGATTGTACGCATGAGGGCAAAAGCGGTGAGTGCGGCAAGACGTTTGCTCAAAGACAGTGAAGATGTCGGTGAACGTTTTGCCGATGAAGCTCGGGCCGTTCATCAAGGGAAAGCACCGTCAAGGACGATACATGGAAAATGTACCCTTAACGATGCACAAGATTTATTGGAAGAAGGTATCGGAGTTTTACCGATCCCTGACGGTGTGATTCACACCAAAAATTAAAAGTGAGAAGGTAGATTTAGCCATGGCGCTTTTTGGACAATTATCAACTCCTACTAAAGCATTGCCGCTGATTGATTTAACCAGCGCAGACATCATGATGGAATTGCTCGAAGAGGTGGCAATTACCGCTTCAACAGCTGACTATATTGATCAGCATGAACCGCACCATCCGGAAGCGGCTGAAATTCATGAACAAGCCAATGATGTTTACCAAGACTTTTTAAATATCCTTAAAGGTAAGGTAAAGGATAAGCGCATTAACCGTAAGTCCGGTTACGACCCTGAAGATTTGCGTGAACACTTTGCTAAGAATGAAAAGGATGTTGAGGGTGACATTCTTGAATTCGCGTTGAAGCGCTTTTTGGCTGAATTTATTCGTTTGAGCCGTTTGTCCATGGAAAATCATGAAACCATGTCTCGACGCGAATATTACGCCTTTATGAGTGGTTGGGCCCATTATTTCGCAGGACTCGCTCCTGATGAAACGCCCCCGACGGATCCGACTAAGTAAAGAGGCTCACGATGGCACAAAAACAATTTAATAAAACCGTTCGTTTGATTTTAAATATCCTCTTTACGATCGTTGTGATCGCAGGCATTGTGATGGGTTGGAATAAGGAAATTGATGACCCGGATGCATGGTTTCCGAATGAAGTAAAGAGTGAACCTGCGGCGCCTGCTGCGGAACAGCCCGCTCAATCGGTAGAGAAAAAATAGTAATCTAAAAATAAATAAGGAAGGCCATCAAACCTTCCTTATTTCAATAGCACGGCATTAAAGCGTTCCAAACCAAGTAATGGTCAGCGCATTGATAAAGTCAATCAGGAAGGCACCTACAAGACTGACCACCAACCAAGCCTTCGGATTGTGGCCGTATTTTTCACCTAAACCCTGCATATTGGTTAAACCCGTCGAAGTTGACCCCATACAGAAACCACAGCCACCAACCGTTAACATCACGGCATCGTAATTACGACCGAAGAGATTAAAGAGTACGCCCCAAGCAAAGGCTAATAACAGGGCCAATTGGCACAACCAGATCGTCAGAAGTGGTAAAGCTAAGTGAACCAATTCGTTGAGCTTTAAGCTCACGATGGCCATTGTCACAAAAAGAGCTAAGGAGATTTCTGCAATGGCGTTCGTTGCCTTATCGTTTTCATTGAAAAAGCCGAAGTAGTCACTTACGTTACGGAAGATGGCCGCCGCGATCATGGAGCCGATATAAACGGGGAGTGTGAGGTAAGCTCCCAATTCTTCCGAGATGAGCTTACCCATGCTCATACAGATAAGAATCACCGTCAAGGCTTTCAGAATATCAGAGGTCCAAGAACGACCGTCTTTGTGCAAATCCACGGGATCGACATGGGTGGTTTGGCTGATTTCTTTACGCGTCATATCAGGGGTTTTTACCTTGTAACGCTTAATCAACCATTCACCGATCGGGCCACCGATTAACAAAGAGTTTGTCATGGCCAGTGTTGCCGAAGTAATTGCAACGGCGGTAGCGCCCGTAAGCCCATAGGTTTGCTCAAAGTAAGGGCCAAAGGCAGCAGAGGTGCCCAAGCCACCCATCAAGGAGACCGAGCCCACCATGATCCCATATTGGGGATTAATGTCTAAAAGCGTTGCCACGCTCATCCCCAAGACGTTTTGCATGATGGTTAAACCCGTAACGGCCACCAAGAAAAACGCCAACATGATCCCGCCTTTACGCACCACTTTAATACTGGCCATCAAGCCGATAGTCGTGAAAAAGGCGATCATGAGTTGCTTTTGCATCGTTGGATCAAAGGTCACACGAGCGATGTCAAAGCCTTGCAAAAGCGATAACGTGACGGCAACGATAATACCGCCCACAACGGGGGAAGCAACGGAGAGGCGTTGAAGTACAGAGACTTTTTTCTTGACCCATGCACCGAAATAGTAGACAAGTGCGGCAATGGTCAGAGCTTCTAAACTGCCGAAGTGGATGGTCAAAATATCGGTAGCGGGCGTCATAAGTGAAACAAGAAAAAAGGTTTATGGTCGAATCGAACTGTACCTGTTACCTAAGTAAAAACCTATAGGGGAAAACTCGCTCACAAAAAAGAAAAGTCCTGAATTTTTTCAGGACTTAACGAAGTTATTGAGCTGTTTTTTCAAAGAACCCTAAGGGTCTTAACTCTTCATCGTAGTAGATCGCCATGGGGGCCGAAACCGTAATGGTATTCATGATGGCGTATTTACTCACGATGGCGTCTTCAGCTTCCAAAGGATCGGACGTTGTCATGGGGGCTTGAGCACAAGTCCACATAAAGCCGATAAAGCACATCAAAGCAATCAAGAGATTCGTCCATTGAGTGCCTTGCCACAAATTCCAACGAGAAATGATGGAGGCTAAACGGAACCAAAGTGCAACGAAGATGACGCCCACCAAGATACCAATCACCACATCGGTGATAATCGGGTAGTGGTTCCAAAATTGACCTAACATCTCAAAAGGAGCGGACTTGAAGGCATCCCACTCTGGAGCGCCGAAACCGTGGCCGGTCGTATTGATGTAGTGAAGGTTGGCCACGTTGGATAAATAGAACCAACCGAAAACGTGAGCAACAAACACGGTCATGAGTTTGCAGCAGTAGCGATAAACGGCACCGCCTACAATGCTCACGGCAGCAAAAAAGAGGCCCGGCAGTATTGCAAGATAGGCAAACTTCGCATCAAAGCGCAGGCTTGCTTTCCACATTTCGATGTAGTCGTCTCGGTGAACGACGCTATCCAAGGGCGTTTGGGTTACAAAGATTTCCAATAAGAGCTCACGGAAAATGAACCCGATAGCAAAAAAGAGCAAGCCCATGATCATCAAAGAGTAGGCGAGCACCAAGCCTTTGGCTAATCGATTTTCAGGTTCCAAAATCGGAGGAATGTCAGGAAGAAAAGATTTCATAGTTTCTTTCGTTAAACAATAGCTTCAATGGCCTCAGAGACTTCAAGCCAAGCCATTTCTAGTTCTTCAACAGCCGCGGCCACTTCGCCACGACGTTTTAACGTATTAGCAACCTCATCGGGATTGCCTTCATAAAAAGCAGAATCCGCCAACGTGGCATCCAAGTCTTTTAATTCCGTATTGAGCGGATTCAGTTTCTTTTCAATGTCAGCAAGCTTCTTTTGAAGAGGTTTTTTCAATTGCGCAATGCGTTGACGCTCTTGGGCAGCTTGTTGTCGGGCTTCTTTCTTATTGGCATTGGGTGCTACCGCTTCAGTTTTCGCTTTAGCTGCCGTTAACGTGGCCTTACGAGACTCCAGCACCAAAGCGGCATAGTCATCCAAGTCACCGTCAAAGTCTTTGACTTCTCCGTCATGAACGAGCATCAAGCGCTCCGTCGTGGCTGCCAACAAGTGACGATCATGGGAGACGATGAGAACGGAACCTTCAAAGGAAGACAATGCCATCGTCAGCGCTTCTCGCGTTTCCATGTCCAAGTGGTTGGTCGGTTCGTCCAATACCAAAAGGTTTGGTTTATCCCAAGCCAAAAGGGCTAAGGCAAGTCGGGCTTTTTCGCCACCGGAGAAAGGACCGACGGGGCTTGCGGCCATGTCGCCCGAGAACTTAAAGCGACCCAAGAAGTCACGAAGCACTTGCTCGCGCTCTTCGGGTGCTTTACGACGCAAGTGTTGTAGGGGCGTCTCGTCTTCACGGAGTTGTTCAAGTTGATGTTGGGCAAAATACCCGATTTGCAGGCCTTGACCAAAACGAAATTCCCCGTGCTGAACGGTCAATTCTTGGCAAATGCCTTTAATGAGCGTGGATTTCCCCGCACCGTTAACCCCTAAAACACCGATGCGTTCACCGGATCGAATCGAAAAGCTCACATTATTGAGAATGCGTTTTTCACCATAGCCTAACGCCACGCTCTTGGCTTCAACCAAGTGCTCGGGGCAGCGTTCCGGTTGCAAGAATTCAAAACGCCACTCACGCGTTGCACGTACGGGTTCCACTGCTTTTAAGCGTTCCAGCATTTTGATGCGAGACTGGGCTTGACGGGCTTTCGTGGCTTTGTAGCGGAATCGATCAATAAAAGCTTGCAAGTGAGCACTTTCGCGTTCATAAGCCTTAGCGGCAGCGTCTTGTTGGCGCAAGCGCTCAATACGCATGGCTTCAAAGGCACTATAGTTCCCGGCATAGCGGCGGATCGTATTGTCTTCAATCGACCAAATGGTGTTCACACTGCGGTCCAAGAACTCACGGTCGTGGCTGATGATGATGGTTGTCGCCTGTTGACGTTTAAGCCACGCCTCCAACCAAATGACACTATCCATGTCCAAGTGGTTCGTCGGTTCGTCAAGAAGCAGCAATTGGGCAGGACACATTAAAGCGCGTGCCAAAGCTAAACGGTTGCGCCAACCGCCAGAGAAGTCTTTTACAGGTTGAGACGTTGCGGCTTCGGTAAAGCCCAAGCCGTGCAAAATGATTTTGGCTTGTGCTTCAATGGCACCTTCATTGAGTTCTGCCAATGTGGCATGCGCTTGCGCTAACTCCATGTCGGTTTTAGCGTTGGCTAAATCTTTACGAGCTTCAATTAAAGGACCGTGACCGCCGATAACCCAGTCAATGGCCACTTCATCAATGTTGTCGATGTCTTGGGCTACGTGACCGATCAAATGTTGTTCAGGGGCCTCAATATCGCCCGATTCGATCGGGGCATCGCCCAAAATGGCCGCCAAAAGAGAGGACTTGCCGCAACCGTTGTTGCCCACAAGCCCAACACGTTCACCGGGGTTGGCTAAAAGCGTAGCGTTCGAGTACAAGACCCGAACGCCACGCATCAAACTAATATCTTGCAGACGAAGCATTAAGGCAACTCTTCTTTACGTAAGAGGAACACCATCTCTTCTTCGGCTTCCGTAGCTAACCACGTAAAGGGTAAGCGAGGATAAGCTTCTTCACAAGCAGCACGACCATCGCCCACTTCAACCACTAATACACCCTTGGGGGTCAAGTGAGAAGACGCTTCAGTCAACATACGACGAACGATATCCAAGCCGTCGTCACCGGCGCCCAAGGCTAAGGCGGGTTCATGTTGGTATTCGCCCGGAAGGTTTTTCATGGCCTCTGTCGTCACATACGGGGGATTGGAAATAATCACATCGTATTGGCGGTCAGGGATGGCATTAAAGAGATCGCTTTCAATCAATTCGATGCGATCTTCCAAGCCGTATTCGGCAACGTTGATCTTGCCTACAGCCAAGGCATCCTTACTGATATCAACGCAGTCAATTTTGGCATTGGGGAAGGCTTCTGCAGCCAAAATACCCAAGCAGGCTGAGCCCGTGCAGAGGTCCAACACACGCGTAACACGCTCGGCATTTGGAACCCACGGAGCTAATTCATCTTTTAAGAGTTCAGCGATGTAGGAGCGGGGAATCAAAACACGCTCATCGCAATAGAATTGGTGATCAACCAACCAGGACTCTTTCAAAATGTAGGGCATCGGAAGCTTTTCGACTGCGCGCAAATGGATGCGTTCCAACAAAAGCTTTAATTCAGCGTTAGAGACGCGGGCATCCCAAAAACGATCCAAATCTTCAAAGCCGAGCTTTAACGTGCGAGCCACCAAGAAGTAGGCTTCTTCATAAGCATTGGCACAGCCGTGACCGTAGAAAATCTTATGGGTTTCAAACTGCGTCATGGCGTAGCGAACCACGTCACGGATGGTTTGAAGGCGACATTGTTGAACTTCGTGATCGGTAATCATTTGGTAATCCCGTTTCATTGATGAAAATAATGATGGCATTTTAACAGTTTTGGGCTTCAAAACACGGATTTAATTCACGTCAGGGCAACAAAAAAGAGCCCGAAATTCGAGCTCTTTTTGATGGGACGTCAGGGAAGGATTACTTCTTCATGGAGTCCAATGCCTTTTGAACGCTTTCTTGAGACGGACGGAAAGCCGTCAAGCGTTGTTGAACGACGGCAGCGGCTTGCGGCAACATCGTGTTGTAGCGATAGCCGCCCTTCACCAACGTCTTCAAAACGGTGGCAAAGTCAAAGTAGCAATCTTCGCGGTTAAACTTGGCAGAGCGTTGCAAGCCCATGAAGTCGACCCACGTAACGGTGTAGACAATGCCCTTATCATTGACATCACAGTGCGTCACGGCAATGTTGTCACAAACCCAGACGTTGTTTTGCTCTTCGGCTTGTGCCGTTTCTTTCTTATCAGCCATGATGATGGTCCTTTCTATGTTTAATCGAAAATGTATTAGGCGTTAGCGTTAGCTTCTTTAGCCTTGGCTTGCGCTTCGGTTTTCTTAGTGTAAATCGTTGCGAAGACGCCTGCAATCACAATCATAATCATACCGATTAAACCGTTCCAGGTAATGTATTCGGCAAAGAAGATGAAACTCATGCATGCGGAGAACGGGATCGCAGAAAAGCCCAAGCAAGAACTCAAGAGCATATTGCCGTAGGCGTATGAGCGCGTCGTACAGATTTGAGCAAGTGTGGCGCAAATGCCCATACCGACGAGGTAGGCGCCAGACTCAAGCGTGGGCATGTGCATCCCACCTTGAAAGAGAAAAGCACCCAAGAGACCCGCGATCGTACCGAAACTCGTGAAGTAAAAGACAATACGCCAAGAGGGTTCCTTTAAATTGCCCAATTCTTTAATTTGCCAGTAAACGATTAAGTCAATAAAGGCAACCAACAAGCAAATCATGGCAGGAATAAGGTAGCCGGCTTCAAAGGAGGGTTGCAAAACCGTGGTCACACCGGTGAAGCCAAAGAAAATGGCCAAAATAATGCCCCAGGGCGCAGTTTCTTTACGTAACCAGGCCAAGATAATGAAGTTGGCGGCCATGAAAAGGGGGGTTGTGTAGATGAGTGTCATATTGGTGCCCAAGGGCATTTCACCGATCGTGAAAAACCAAAGAACAACCGTTGAAGTCCCTAAAACGGAGCGGATGATGTGCCCGCCTAAATGCTCGGTCTTGAGACTTAAACCGTGACTGCGGACAAAGATTAAAATCGTGATAACACCGATCAGGGAGCGGTAAAACACCAATTCAAAGGTACCGAAGTGACCGCTGCAGAGCTTGACGAAAACGGCCATCATTGAAAAAAGTGCCGCTGCGCCTAATGCCCATAACGATTGTTTCATCATTTTTATGTTCAGTAATGAGAGAGTTAGAGAGTCAATGGCGCTATTTTAATCCTTTACCCCCTCTCTGTAACTTAGTATTAGCGATTAAATGGCAAAATATCGTTGTTAACCATTTGTTTGAATCACCATGACAGAAGAACTTAAACCTTTTCAAAAACACTTTGTGATGCAATTGGCTCGTTACCTTTGGTGGCGAAGCCCACAAGACTGCGTTAAAAATCCCAATGAAGTGTTGGCCGTTGTCATGAACAAAGGCAAAAGCGAGGACGTGGTTCGTGTGCTGCATTACTTTAATCGAAGCTTTTTAATTGAAGTGTTAAAGAGTGAGGATGCTGGTGAACTCGATGATGAGGCTTGGAAATTTTGGAACGTTGTCTTAGAAGTGGCACCGTTAGGTCAAATTCCTGCTAGAGGTCAAAAGAGCTTTTTGCAAGCAGCGCTCATTAATTTTGGAGGGAAAAGTTTTAAATTCAACCCTTCGATGAACACGGCCAAGATGTTCGCCCCTACAACACTTGCCGAGCGTTTGATCCAAATTACGCAATCCGATCAAAAGCCGCTTTTTGACGACATTCTCAGAAAATTCAAGGCAGGGGAGAGTCTTGAAGAGGCGCTAAAAGTGGCAAATAAAACGTTGGGCGGTGCACCGCACGATTTTGAAATCTTGAAAGCGCTTTGTGAAATCGATCGCTATTACAAAGAATCCGAAGATTTAGATGTGG
Source organism: Candidatus Aphodousia sp. (assembly GCA_048520025.1). GTDB lineage: Bacteria > Pseudomonadota > Gammaproteobacteria > Burkholderiales > Burkholderiaceae_F > Aphodousia. The sequence goes on along the minus strand of DBFZTP010000056.1, from coordinate 4,299 downwards.
TGACGCAAGCAATTCGTGCTTGGGCACAAAAAGACCAAAATAATTAAGTTGCCAAATCAAAAAAAGTTCTGCCTCAGGTGTTAGAGACAGAACTTTTTTGAGTTTAAAACAGTAGTTAATTCAAGAGACCCAACAGATCGTTAATGCTCTCACTCATCGTCGGGTGAGTGAAGATAAAGTTTTGAAGCACGGTGTAGGGGATGTGTTGATCCATGGCGAGCTTCACAAGGTTAATCATCTCGTGAGATTCAACGCAATAAAAGTGTGCACCCAAGATTTCATGGGTCTCACCGTTAACAATCATTTTTAACATCCCCGTGGTGTTGCCCAAGATATGAGCCTTGGGAATCGCAGCCGTCGGCATCGTGGCCACCAAAACGGAGGCGAACTTTTCACGGGCCTCTTTTTCCGTCAGACCTACACGAGAGAAGGGCGGATCAATAAAGACACAGTTGGGCACTTCGCCACGGTTCATCGTTGTGCGTTGACCTTTGCCTTCAAGCGCAGACTTCACGATTCGGAAGTCATCCAAAGAAATGTAGGTAAATTGCTCTTTACCCGTCACATCGCCCATCGCAAAGATGTGCTCTGCGGTCGTACGGTTTTCCTCATCGACCAAAATGCCACCTTTATCTGTGACATCGACACCCGCAGCCTTTAAGTTAAGGCCTTCGGTATTGGGGCGACGCCCGGTTGCAACGAGTAAGGCTTCTGCTTCAATCGTCTTTTCGCCCAAAGCACCACGCAGGTGAAGAACGTCATGTGAAGTTTGAGGTTCAATTCGTGCGAGTTGAACACCCTCCAAAATCGTCACGCCTTGCTTTTCAAGACCGGCTTTGATGGCTTGGGCGACATCGGCATCTTCTTTGGCTAAGAATTGCGTGCCGCGTTGCAAAACCGTGACTTCACTGCCGAATCGAGCAAAGATCGAAGCAAATTCAAGGGCAATGTAGCTTGCTCCTAAAATAACCAATCGGCGGGGAAGAACATCTAGATCAAGAAGTCCGGTGCTCGTATAAACGCGAGAGGACTCAGACAGACCGTCGATGGTCGGGACGATCGATTGGGCTCCGGTATTAATAAAGATCTTTTCTCCGGATAAAGCAATGGTTTCACCATCCGGAAGTTCAACCTTAACTTGATGCGGGCCTTCAAAAGTAGCGCGACCGACAATCAGTTCAACATGGCTGCCAACGAGTTTGTCTTTATTCTTTCCACGAAGCATGCCGACCAATTGACGTTGACGAGCAACGGCATCGGCGTACTGAAGCGACTTTTCTTCAAACGTTTTTTGAGTGTCAATCTTGTGAGATTGCTCAACCATGAATTTACTCGGGATGCAACCGATGTTAATACAGGTGCCGCCGAACATTTCAGGGGATTGTTCAATAAGGGCAACGGACTTGCCTTGAGAGCCAAGCCAACCGGCGAGCGTTTTGCCGCCTTTGCCAAAACCGATGATGATAGAGTCGTAAGTACGCATAGTAGGGTGCTTATGGTTATTGACCTAATTATTAAGTAGTGATTTTCCTTGAAATTAAGTCGTGGTTTAAAAAGATGAACCTATTGTCCATATTACTACTGCAGGGCAGTGATGCAGACAGAGTAACACAAGGCAGCGTAGCAAAAAGACAGAGATGTATCCAAACGTTGGAATTTAGGTTGATAACTATCGAGTAGATAGTTTAAGGGTTTACACGTAGATTCTACTTTTCATTGATTAGGGTCAAAGCATTTTATGCTCTGGGGGGGGGCAGAATTGCCATAAGGGAATTTGTTCTCTGTTTCTCTATGGAGTTATAAATTATGTTTAAGAAATCGATTATTGCAATGGCAGTTGCAGCAACGTCTTGTGGCGTTTTTGCTGCAGATCAAGTTGATTGGGAAGCTGCAAAGTCTTCTGATCATGTCGTAAATGTCAATGGCGATCAAATAAATGGGGTTGCTGCTTTAGACGTTTTTACTGATGATGTTGTCAATGAGGACTCGGTTTATTCAAGTGGTAAAAATATTCAATCCGGAGCTACCTCTTCATTTGGTATTTTGGCTCGAGGCGAGTCAAGTGTAACCAATGAAGGAGCGATTTATGTAGATGGCCAAGGTGGTTATACAGCTGGCTTGGCGACAATGTACGGTTCAAGTTCAATCGTTATCAATGGTGAAGGTGGTGTCATTTATGTTAATGGAAGTGGCGCAAACACTAAGGCTAAAGGTATTAGCGTAGATGATGGTGGAGCAATCAATAAGGGGAAAATTGTTGTTTGGGGTGGATCAGCAATCGTTGCAAATACACAAGGGAATCCTGATTTAAACAGTATTGAGAATGCAGGAGTTGTTGAGGTTCACACGGGTTTTGGCTTAGTTGATAACAAAGGAGCTGCCGGTCAGGCAAATGGAGTTGGGGTATCAATGACTAACTCTGGATCTATTTTGGTTGACGGTGAGAATTCAGCCGCTGTTCTAATTGGATCTGATAGCAAAACTGGCACTACGACATTTAAAAATACAGGTTTGCTTGCTGGTACGAACGGTGCTTCTGCTATCGCAGTTTTCGCAACAGATCATACGGTTGATTTAACTTTAGCAGAAGGCTCAAAAGTTGAAGGTTTGGTTTACATTGCAGATAAAAACGGACTTAATCAAACCAATCTTAATTTAAGTGAAATCACGAACGAAGATATTCAACTTGAAGCTAAATATCTTAATAATTTGTCATTAGAAAATAGTGATGTAACGGTTTCGACAGCCTCTGATGAGGCAACGTTGACGAAAGTTAAATCAATGACCACGTCAGGTAGCAAGTTCAGAATGTCTGGCGACCGTTCTTTAACGGTAGACAATCTTTCTGGTTCTAATGCCTCCTTTGAGTTCGACTCTTTTGCAACTGCGGGGAAAAACTTGTCAATTGGTCAAAATGATGTTGAATCGACCAAGGTAACTTTTACTGCGAATGCTGTGGATAATTTTGCACCTGAAGAAATCGCAGAAGTTATGAATGGTGCAGTAGACCTTAACGTCGCAGACGGTAACACGGGTTCCTTGAATGGCTATGGTACGAACTTCACGGCTTCTGTTGACGCAGTGACGGGTGAAATGGCGGTTGAAGCCTCAGACCTTACGCAATCCACGGTTGATATGGCAGTTGCCTCCGCTGTTGCTTGGCGCAATGAAATCACGACGTTAAACGATCGTATGAGCACTTTGCGTACGTCGCCGAGTCAATACGGTGCTTGGGCTCGCTACAACGGTGGTGAATACAAGTATGACGATCGTCACATGGACAACCAATTCAACACGATTGAAGTTGGTGGTGATGCTCGCATCGGTAACAGCCCGTGGACGGTGGGTGCCAGCTTTGCTTACACGCAAGGCGAAGGCGACTTCGTGAACGGCAGCACGGAATCGGATACTTACTCCGGCGCTTTGTATGCCATGTGGAACCACGAAGGTGGCTCTTTCGTTGACATGGTTGCTAAGGTTGGTAGCTTGAAGTCTGATTATGACTTCTATAACTTGGTTGGCGGCGCTTTTGACAAGGGATCTTTGGATCGCACCGGCTACATCTTCGGAATCGAAACGGGTCATCGCTTTACGGTTTCTGACTCCTTCTATGTTGAACCGCAACTGCAATTGGTCTATAGCAGCTTGTCGAGCGAATCTGAAACGACAGCACATCGTACGATTGATGTCGATACGACGGATTCCTTGGTCGGTCGCATTGGTGTGATGGCCGGTATGAATTACGCAATGGGTTCTGCTTACGTTCGAGTGTCTGGTTTGCGCGACTTCACGGGTGAAGTAGACGGTTCCTTCACGACGAACGGTAACACCTACAAGATGAGCCAAGACATGGATGACAGCTGGGTTGAATTCGCAATCGGTACGAACCTCAAGGTTAGCGATAACTTCTACGTCTTTGCTGACGTTCAAAAGAGCACCGGTGGCGACATCGATCTCGATTGGCGTGCTAACGTTGGTGCTAAGTTGTTCTTCTAATGAAGTAACTTAGAGATTTTCAAAACTTGAATTAGTTTTGCAGGGGCTGGTCTTCGGACTGGCCCTTTGTCTATTTCTGACAGTGTTTCGGAAGTCAGATGCAAAAGGGTGCCGAGAAAGGGAGGAATTATGACAATTTCACCCCATGAATTCAGTTACAAATTTCCTCGCAAAATCGCTCAAATCAATGAAAAAGTCAAATGAGAATGTCTTTTCCGTGTTACCATCTAGCTGTATGCGATTTGCACGAAGATGCACGAAAGACGAGATTCAAGCTCTTAGAGGCAGGCTGATTTTCTTAGG
>DBFZTP010000055.1:0-7815 GCA_048520025.1 Candidatus Aphodousia sp. | reverse complement strand
ACAAAATGAAGAAAATTCCAACTATGTCAGTAATTTTTTCGACAGAATTCCGTCCGAATTATCTAAGCATGACAAGCGGTACATCCTTTCTCACATAGAACCGAACGCTCGCATTCGAAATTACAAAGGACCGATCAAATGGTTGGATGAAGCCATGATTATCAACATCGCCAATAAAGTTGATGATCCTAGCGCTGCCTTTAATCTCAGCATTTCAGATCCTTCCTTCAAATGCTATCTCATGGACACAGGGCTATTGATTTCTTTAGCCTTCCGAGATCGCCCTTACCTTGAAAATGATCTGTACAAGGCCGTTTTACTCGATAAGCTTCAAATCAATGAAGGAATGCTTATTGAGAATATGGTTGCGCAATGCTTAAAAGCAAACGGCCATAACGCTTATTTCTATGCCGAGCGCGACCCTGAAACTCGAAAAACGAAGCTTGAGATTGACTTCTTAATTCGTAAAGATAAAAAAGTCGTTCCCATTGAGGTGAAATCCTCAAGTTCGGCCAGTATTAAATCTTTGCAAACACTCAAAGAAAAATATGGGAAGCGAATCGGAGATCCTATCGTCTTGCATCACGGGGAAATCAAACACCAAAATAACATTTGGTATTTGCCTTACTACATGGCAAGCGTACTCTAGCCTTCGAATGGAAGCGTGGGGATATAAACACTCTTGAGCTCTCTTTTCGAACTCTCGTAATTAGGCTCAATCTGCCCCACTCTTTCCCAAAAACGAGCACTGTGATTCATCTCTGATAAGTGCGCTAATTCATGGGCAATGACATAGTCAATGACAGCGGGCTTTAAATGAATTAATCGCCAATTTAAGCGAATGCGACGATCGCTCGAGCACGATCCCCAACGCCCTCTTGCGCTTGAAAGTCCCCAACGGCGATAGCTCACTCCGACTCGAGCAGCCAAAGCCTTAATGCGTTCATCCATGTAAGTAAGCGCAGCTTTTTTAAACCACACTTCTACCCAATCACGCACTCGCTTTTCATCGGCATCGTGAGGCAAATTCACATGAAGGATAAAACCCTCGGCCGTTGTCTCTAAGGGCGACGTTGACTCAGAACCTAACTTGATTTGAAGATTGGTCCCCAAATAGAGCAAAACTGCCCCATCGATAAAACGGATTTTGTCACTCCCCGTTTTTTGACTCCATTGAGAAAACTGCGTGAGTTTCTTCTGAATCCAATCTTCTTTTTCTTGGATCATTTTTTCGATTTCAGCCACCGACACCCAGCGAGGCGCACGAATGGTCAAACCGCTTTCATCCACGATAAAACCCACGGTTTTCCGTTTACTGCGCTCTAGACGATACGAAAACGCCGGCGTTAAAGTAAAACCCTCCCCATGAGAAGTCTCATGGGAAGGTGTCTTATCTTTTTCCTCAGTTTTTTGAGGCTTTGGTTTGGGTTCGTCCTCAAAAAAATCAAATGCGAGTTGTCGCATGGAGGACAATATGTCTTTAACTGTCTTTTTGACCATACAGGGTAGGAGAAATATTTTTCATTTCCGACTCGATCCAAGTGACCAAATCGTTTTGAATTTCTTCGTGGGTGCGGCCTTCAGAAAGGATAGCAGGCCCCACCGACACGGTAATTAAACCGGGCTTTTTGGCAATGCTGTTTCTAGGCCAACATTCCCCGGAATTTAAAGCCACGGGGACAATCTTCGCGCCCGTTAACGCAGCAAATCGTGCACCACCCGTTTTGTAGGTGGTCTTGGCGCCCGGTGCCGTACGTGTGCCTTCCGGGAACATCAAAATCCACCAACCGTTTTTCAAAAAGCGACGCCCTTGGCGAACAAATTGCGAATAGGCATTAGCTCCCTTTTTACGGTCAATCGCCATCATTTTCATGGTGGCTAAAGCTTGACCAAAAACAGGCACGTAGTGAAGTTCTTTTTTATAGACGAAACTGACTTGATGCGGCACATAGCTCATCAGCCAGAAGATTTCCCAAGCCGATTGGTGTTTACTTAAAACGAGAACAGGTTCATCGGCAGCCGGGAAATTCTCCATCCCTTTGACTTCATAGCGCATTCCGCAAATGACGCGTCCGCACTCCAACATCAATCGCGCCCAAGAGCGCCCCACGGCGTAACGCCAAGTCAAAGGGGCCGGGTACAAAAGAATGGCCAACAATGCCAGCGGCACTAACGTGATGGATAAAACAATATAAAAAAGCCAACCGCGAATCGTGTTCATAGCCACAAGTCCAACAACATTAAAAAGGCCCTCAGGTCTGAAAACCGAGAGCCTTTCTCACCGATTAAGAAACCTTATCAGTTAGCCAAACGCGAGAGTTCAGCCACCAAGTTCATTGTACGGTGTAAACGAGCCAAAAGGGCTAAGCGATTTTGACGAATTGCTTCGTTTTCAACGTTCACCATCACGTCTTCAAAGAACTTGTCGACAGGGGCCTTCATCGGAGCCAAGAGCTTCAACACGTCGGTATAAGCGCCTTCAGCATACAAGCTTTGAACTTGCGGCTCAACAGCGACCAAAGCGTCGAACAAGGTCTTTTCAGCGTCTTCTTCAAAGAGCGCAGCATCGACTTCCTTAATGGCTTCCGTGCTCTTTTTAAGGATGTTGCCGATACGCTTATTAGCAGCAGCCAAGGCTTCTGCTTCTTCCATTTGAGAGAAGGCACGAACGGCTTCCAAGCGAGCGGGCACTTCCAAGGGCGTAGCCGGGTTAGCGGCCAACACAGCGTCCACTTCTTGAGCACTAAAGCCCTTATCCTTAAAGATCACGCGCAAGCGATCTTCAAAGAAAGCCAACAATTCAGCACGAGCATCCTTGACGCCAGCCACCGTTTGCATGGCTTCGTAGCCGATATCGACCAATTGCGTCAAAGAAACGTTCAATTCCTTTTCGATCAACATGCGCAAAACGCCCAAAGCGTGACGGCGCAAAGCAAACGGATCCTTGTCACCCGTGGGCATTTGACCAATACCGAAAAGACCGGAGAGCGTTTCAAGCTTGTCAGCCAAAGCCACAGCCAAGCTCACGTTCGTCGAGGGCAATTCGTCGCCCGCGAAACGCGGTTGATAGTGTTCACGGATGGCCTTAGCAACATCAGCCGTTTCACCATCGTTATTGGCGTAGTATTCACCCATGATGCCTTGCAATTCGGGGAATTCACCCACCATCAAGGTTAAGAGGTCAACCTTAGCCAATTGAGCGGCACGAACGGCTTGAGCTTCATCGGCACCGATCAATTGAGCCACGCGAGCAGCAATCATCTTCACGCGTTCAACACGTTCGGCTTGCGTACCCAACTTATTGTGATAAACCACGTTCTTTAATTCCGGAATGCGGCTCTCCAACGTCGTCTTCTTGTCTTGGTCGTAGAAGAACTTAGCATCAGCCAAACGGGCACGCACCACGCGGGCGTTACCGGAGCGGATGGCTTCGCCACCGTCCTTGGCTTCCAAATGAGAAACCAAAAGGAAGCGATTCATCAAGTGACCTTGAGCGTCCTTCACTGCGAAGTAGCGTTGATTTTCTTGCATCGTCAAAATCAAGCATTCTTGCGGAACCACCAAGAATTCTTCTTCAAAGCTTGATTCATAGACCACCGGCCATTCCGTCAAAGCGCTCACTTCTTCAACGAGAGCTTCGGGCATGATGGCTTCGCCACCCATGGCACGGGCCATGGCTTGAGCAGATTCCACAATCTTGGCGCGACGAGCAGCAAAGGCAGGCATCACCTTACCTTCGGTTTGCAATTGTTCTTCGTAGCTGTCGGCTGACTTAATAGAGATTAAGCCTTCGGTGTGAAAGCGATGGCCCGTTGTCAAACGATCGGCCTTCAAACCCACAAAGCTCACCGGCACCACGTCTTCGCCATACAAAGCGATCAAGTGCTTAACGGGGCGCACAAAAGCCACCGTCGTTTCACCATCATTTAATTGATAGTGCATGACCTTCGGGATGGGCAAATTGTTCGCTGCCGTTTCAATGGCCGTTTGAAGACCAGTGGCCAACTCAATACCGGCACGCACACCTTCATAAACCAACTGTTCGTTCTTGCCATCAGAGACGCGTTGAAGTTCGCTCACGTCAGCGGTGATGCCCAACGCCTTCATCTTCTTTTCCAAAGCGGGCGTGGCCTTACCTTCAGCATCTAAACCAATGCGCACCGGCACGAGCTTTTGCTTAAAGGCTTGGTCGGGGGACTTTGCCAACACATTCGTGATCACAGCAGCCAAACGGCGCGGAGAACCGTAAACGGTCGTCACAGAGCCATCAGCTAAGAAGTTTTGGCTTGCCAAACTCTTTTCCAAATTCTTCGCAAACGCTTCCGACAAGTTGTGCAATGCCTTCGGCGGCAACTCTTCGGTTTGCAATTCCACTAACAAACTAGTCATTTTCTTATGCCCCATTCTTATTAATTCTTTTTGAGCATCGGGAAGCCCAAACGTTCACGAGAGTCATAGTAGCTTTGAGCCACTGCGCGACTGATATTGCGGATACGAGCGATGTAAGCGGCACGTTCCGTCACACTGATGGCGCCACGAGCGTCCAAGAGGTTGAAGGTGTGACCGGCTTTCAAAACCATTTCGTAAGCGGGCAGCGCCAAATTCAAATCCATCATGCGTTGAGCTTCGCCTTCAAAGTAGTTAAATTGGCTCAAAAGCTTCACGGGGTCGCTCGCTTCAAAGTTGTAGTGACTTTGTTCCACTTCGTTTTGGTGGAAGACGTCACCGTAGGTCAAGACGTGTTCCTTGCCTTCGGCATCGTGCCACTTCGTGTAAACCAAATCGTAGACGTTGTCGCAATTTTGCAAATACATCGTCAAGCGTTCGAGACCGTACGTGATTTCACCGGTAATGGGCTTACATTCAAGACCGCCCACTTGTTGGAAGTACGTAAATTGCGTCACTTCCATACCGTTCATCCAAACTTCCCAGCCCAAGCCCCAGGCACCCAACGTGGGATTTTCCCAGTTGTCTTCAACAAAACGGATGTCATTGACTTCCGTGTCAATACCCAAAGCGCGGAGACTGCCCAAATACAAGTCCACGATGTTCGTGGGAGCAGGCTTTAAGACCACTTGGTATTGATGGTGTTGGTGCAAACGGTTGGGGTTTTCGCCGTAACGTGCGTCCTTCGGACGACGAGACGGTTGCACATAGGCAGCACGCCAAGGCTCAGGGCCTAACGCGCGTAAAAAGGTCGCCGTGTGAGACGTACCTGCACCCACTTCCATATCAATCGGTTGCAATAAGGCGCAACCTTGTTGGTTCCAATACTGCTGTAAGCGCAGAATCACTTCTTGAAACGTAATCATCGACTAAGACCTTTGTTAAAAAATCGATTTTTCACTGATTTATCAGTGTTAAATGTTTAATTTTATGCCTTTTGTAAGCGGTTTAAAACTCGAGGCGCTAAAAAACCTACGGCAAACATCATAAATGCGCAAATTAAAGCTACCCAATTGCCGAAACGAACGTAAGGCGTAGCAGCGCCCGTCACCGTTTGAACCTTCACATCCAAATAGGACTCAATGTCCGTTTCCAATCGAGCGACCACCTTGCCCTTTTCGTCAATTAAACCCGTGACGCCGGAATTCGTCACGCTCAAAACGGGGCGAGCCATTTCCATTGCGCGCATACGAGAGACTTGGAAGTGTTGCTCAGCGGCTTTACTCGGACCAAACCACTTTAAATTCGAAAGGTTGATCAACCATTGGGGATCTTGACCGTTGTCCCATGCGCGAATCCACTCTTCACCAAAAAGGTTTTCGTAACAGATGTTAACGCTTGCGGGGTGACCGGCAATCGTCATCAAGGGTTGCGTATCCGACCCTTTTTCCTGATCACTCATCGGAATGCGCATGGCATCGACAAACCATTGGAAACCAAAGGGGACAAATTCACCGAAAGGTACTAAATGGCGCTTTTCATAGTGTTGAAGGATCCCTTCCGGATTAAGCGCAACGGCAGCATTTCGCACGTCACCTGCTGTGGGTTCCCAAAAGGCGTTAAAAATCACCGTTTTTTTCTCGTTTTGCGTCCATGCTTGCAAACGAGAAACCTCTTGAAGGGGGAAGCGTTGGACAGAGGTCGGATAAACGGATTCGGGCAACATCAAAACATCGATCGGCGCTTTTTCAACGCTTACCTGATCCATGTAGTAATAGACTTCGTCAAAGCGTTCGCTTAACGACTGTTGCAAAAGACGCGGTTCTAAATTGGGTTGCACCAAACGCACGGACACTTCACCCGTGGGATTGGTCCAGGGCACAGACTGCCCCGTCAAACCCAACATAAAAACGCAGACGCCGATAATGCCCATGCTCAAGCGATTGACCCATTGGCCGCGAGCAGCCCAAATGGCACCGATCAAACCGCAAATCCAAGCCGTGCCCAAAAGCACGCCAAAGCTACCCATCAAAGGCGCAATGCCTGCTAACGGTGAATCCACCATCGCATAGGCAGGGTTTAACCAAGGAAAACCCGTCAAAAGCCAACCACGCAACCATTCCGTGATCGTAAAGGCTGCCGGGATGGTCGCAGCCATCCGCATGATGGGGTCTTTCGTGACAGCGTTGGCTAAAACAAAGGCGGCAATCGGGAAAATTGACAAGGCCAATGAGAAAACGCTTGTCGTCACATACGTCCATTCAAGCGGCATGTAACCGTAGTGGTACATGCTGTAGTAGACCCAATTGATGCCGCTCACAAACCAGCCAAAACCAAAGGCCACGGCCCAAAGGGCGGTTTGTTTTAACGATTGCGTATGCGCAATAAGATAGAAAATGACCGTTAAGGCGGCCATGGCGTAGAGCGGCTGATTAGCTGGCGCAAAGGCGCTAGACAAACACACACCGCTCGCAAAGGCTAAAACAATGCGGTAGAGATAAAACTTTTGTTCGGGTTTCAAAATCACTTTTGACCTACTTTCTCGTCATTTTTGGCTTCGATCTCAGCGGGCGTTAAACGCTCCACCTTCAAGAGTCGAACCTGACGCTCATCGGCACGTAATACAGTAAAGCGGAAGTCACCAATTTCAACCGACTCGGACTTCTTCGGCATGTGCTCCATACGGTCAGCAATCAAACCACCGATCGTTTCACAATGGCAATCTTCTTCTTGATTAATTTGGGTATCGAAGTATTCGTCAAATTGCTCAATTTCGGTCAAAGCATTCACGCGCCACCAGCCGTGCTTGGCATCTTCCAAAATGTTGTCAGCGTCTTCATCGACTTCGTCAAATTCGTCATCGATTTCGCCTACGATTTGCTCTAAGACGTCTTCAATCGTAATGAGGCCCGACACGCAACCAAACTCATCGACCACAATGGCCATGTGATTGCGCTCGAGCTTAAAACCACGCAAGAGCTCATCCAAGGGCATGCTCTCGGGAATGTACTTCACGGCACGCAAATGGTCTTGAGCCTTAAAGTTCGGTTCAACCAAAAGACGCAACAAAACCTTGGCGTGCAAAATCCCAACAATGTTGTCACGGTCACCGTCCAAAATCACCGGGAAACGTGAGTGTTCCGTCTCAATCATGCGAGAAAGCCACTCTTGCTTCGGTAAGCTCAAATCCACGAATTGAATTTGAGAGCGAGGCACCATCAAATCACACGCACGCATCTTAGAAAAGCTCATCACGCCTTCCATCATCTGTAAGGCATTGTCGTCAATGAGTTTTTGCTCATTGGCTTCGTGCAATGTATCGATAAAGTCTTCGCGAGTGGGCTTGTGGAAAATCACCGAAAGACGCTCAAAAAGGGAGCGGTGCTGACGTTGTCCTGGTTGCGGGGGTGGTTCGTGACTCATTGATAG
>DBFZTP010000054.1:0-23875 GCA_048520025.1 Candidatus Aphodousia sp. | reverse complement strand
AGTCTTTTTGAAAAATTGAACCAATACTTAAAGTCTACCTGAAGAAAAGGGACTGAAACCTTTCGATTTCAATCCCCTTTAATTAAGTTTTAAAACGAATAATTAACGTTCATAAACCCAGCGGCCGTTGACCATCGTGCGATCCACCTTCGTTTGCAAGATTTGATCATGCGGGATCGTAAACAAATCTTGGCTTAAAACCACCAAGTCAGCAACGAAACCGACCTTCAAACGACCCTTTGAGTTTTCTTCAAAGGAGCAGTAAGCGCTTTCCGTGGTATAGCAGTCGATGGCTTGGACCATATCGAAGCACTCTTCGGGATAGAAACCGCCGGCAGGTTCACCGCGCAAGTTTTGGCGGGTCACAGCACAGTAGATGTTATCAATCGGGTTCATGTCTTCAATCGGAGAGTCCGTACCAAAACTCGTATGAACGCCCATATCCACTAAGCTCTTAAAAGCGTAGCTGGTGCTAGCCAATTCAGCGCCCACACGATCTTCGACAATGGCCGTATCGTAGTGCAAGAAAATCGGTTGGACGTAAGCCAAAATACCGTTCTTCGTAAAGCGTTCCAACAACGGGCGGTCAGTAATTTGAACGTGAACGATACCCAAGCGCAACGGATTTTCACCATTGGTGCAAACCTTGTCGTAGCTATTTAAAACGTTTTCAATAGCGCCGTCACCAATGGCGTGAATCGCAACAGAGCAATCGTTTTCTACTGCCATCCCGACCAACGTATCCAATTGGGACTCGGTGAGCGTTGCAATGCCCTTGGTGGAGGGATCATCATGGTAGGGTTGACGCATCAAGGCCGTACGAGCACCGAGACTGCCGTCGACAAAGAGCTTCAACGGACCAAACTTGTTAAAGTCTGTCCCCATACCGGTACGGTAACCCATGTTCAAGAAACGTTGAAATTCCGTGGGTTCCATGAAACTGAATTGGTGGTAGGCACGAATATTGGGCGTTTCTGCCAAAACTTCTTCAAAAGCTTGCAACGTGCTTTCCCAGTCACTTAAACGCAAGTCGCACGTTTGGACCGAGGTCACACCCGTTTCAGAGGCATGAGCCATAGCAGAACGAATCAAACGCTTCTTGGCTTCAACAGAGCGGCTAGCCATAATGGTGCGCACCTGAGCCCGGGCATTTTCACGGAAAATCCCCGTCAATTCCCCGTTTTCAACGTCAATGGCACCCCCTTCGTTGGGAACCGTATCCACCGTGACGCCGGCCATTTCCAAAGCCATGGTATTGCAGACCAAAATGTGTCCACAGGCGCGATCAAAGATGATCGGGTGCTCAGTGGAAATTCTGTCCAAATCGTGACGATTCAAAAGACGATGTTCGTCCGTGAAATAGTCTTGATTCCAACCCATGCCGTGAATGACTTCACCGGGCGCCACTTGGTTTTCTTCAATGTAGCGACGACCCTTTTCAATGATTTCAGAAATGGTCGTTGTTCCCAACAAGCGCACAGCAGCCAAAGCAATACCCGTGTTCATTAGATGTTGGTGGGAGTCATTAAAGCCCGGCACAATCGTGCGACCTTGGGCATCAAAAACTTCAACATCCTGAGCTGCCACGGCACGAACTTCTTCTTCCGTACCCACGGCTGCAATTCGACCGTCGTCACCTACCAAAAGGGCTTGGGCAAAATGATCACGTTCAACGTAGATCTTGGCATTCGTAATTAATAAAGACATTAGTTTTCTCCCTCTTGTTGTTGACGAACAACGGCTTCATGAGACTTGCGGAATAAGATTTCATAGATCACCAAACCGAGCAACGGAACGATGGCACCTAAGACAACCGTGAACGGGTCATTAGCAACGGTATTGACGATCAAACCAACCATAACGGCACAGATAATGAAAACCGTGAACGGATAGAACCAAACCTTGTACGGGCGTTCCATCGTCGGATACTTCTTGCGCAACACGATGACGGAGTAGAAAGCCATACCGTGGAAGATCATGCCGCACAAGGCCACCAAGCTCGTCAATTCACTCAAAGAGCGAGACAAAATCAAAACAATCGAAATAATGGCGCAAGCGATTTGAGCATTCACGGGCGTACGATATTCAGGGTGCAACTTGCCCAAGCTCTTAAACAAAGCACCGTCACGAGCCATGGCATAGAACATACGCGGGAAGACCATCACGCAACCGTTTAAGGAGTTAAAGATGGCCAAAATCATGGCAGCACCCACAATGTACATACCGGCACCACCAAACAATTCCTTGGCAGCTTCCGTACCGATGTAGTAGTTGTGGCTTTCAACCATGCTCACGATCATTTCCGGCGGCACAACGCGGAAGATCGAGTAGTTAAAGAGCACATAGAGTAAGGCCACGCCCGTGATTGCAAGGATCAAAGACAACGGGATGTTGCGCTTTGGGTTCTTGATTTCTTCGGCAATCGTGTTGAGGTTGGTCCAACCTTCATAGGCCCACAAAGTGGCGATCACTGCAAAGCCGATCATGGACAAGAGCGTAGAGATCGAGGGCATTTCAGCAGGCATTGCCAAAAGGTCAGGGTTGTATTCACCCATGAAAAGACCGCAGAAGAGCAAAATCAAGATCGGAAAAAGCTTCAAAACCATGAAGATATTTTGCAAGGAGCTCCCCAACTTAATCCCACGCATATTAAAGAGCGTCAAAAGAATGACCGATGTAACAGCAATCACCTTTTGCATCATGGGATCAATTTGCCAGAGACTGCTCAAAGCGGCAGCAAAAGCCACGGCCAAAGCGGCCACAGAACCCGGAGACGAGAGCATGAAGTTACCGAAGCCGCACATAAAGGCGACGCGTTCACCGTATGCTTCACGAAGATAGACATAGTAGCCACCGGCCTTCGGAATCATGGCGCCGAGCTCAGCGAAACAGATACCGCTCATCAACGTCACTAAGCCGCCGATGATCCAGACCAAGAGAGCTAAACCTAAACTCATACCGGCGCGTTCAAGAACGATACCGCCGATATAGAAAATGCCGGAACCGATCATGATACCGGCCAAGACAGAAATGCCGCCAAACAACGTCACTTCACGACGCATCTCCGTTTGTTCACTTTGGAGATGGGCGACAGAATTATTGTTATTAGATGCTGTCATATAGAACCTTCTGGTAAAAAAATTAAAGTAAAAAAAAGTTGCACCCATCGATGCAACTCCAGAAATGTTCTCAATGACAAATAGATGAGAATAGACCTACAGAGTACCATCGATAGCACCTCTTTCCCTATTCGGGAAAGGAGTCATGAAGATATTCTCTCCATGCCCAACCGTCCTTCTTGTCAGAAGTCCGTTTCGGCGAATTGACCTTTCGTCGTGTTCTTTGGGTACCCCCTCCAACGACTACTCATTCGTTTCGCGCCTCTACCAACTTTGTAATTATTAAACCCCAAATCAAAACAAATGTAAATAAGACATTTTCAGCAAAAAGGCCATAAAACCGAAGTTTTATGGCCTTAACTAAGGGGGTTTGACTAGCTTTTAAGCGTTATCACTTACACGAAACACCAGTTCTTGATTTTCGCAATCAACGCAAACGTGGTTCTTAGGCTTAATTTCGCCGGCCAACAATTTACGAGACAATGCGTTTTCAACATGGTCTTGGATAGCACGCTTCAAAGGACGAGCGCCATAGAGCGGATCAAAGCCCACCGTGGCGATTTCAGTCAATGCCGCATCGGTCACATCCATCGTAATGTCTTGTTGTTCAAGGCGAGAAGCCAAGCGCTTTAACTGGATCTTGGCAATATTCTTAATCGCTTCTTGACCCAAAGCGTTAAAGACCACGATTTCATCAATACGGTTGATGAATTCCGGACGGAAGTGGTCTTTCACTTCTTGCATCACGGCCGACTTAATCGTTTCCTTGCCTTGACCGGCAAGCGATTGAATTTCGTGCGAACCCAAGTTACTCGTCATAATAATGACGGTATTTTTGAAGTCCACCGTACGGCCTTGACCATCGGTCATACGACCATCGTCCAACACTTGCAAAAGGACATTGAAAACGTCAGGATGAGCCTTTTCAACTTCGTCCAACAAAATCACGCTGTAGGGCTTACGACGAACGGCTTCGGTTAAGTAACCGCCTTCTTCATAACCCACGTATCCCGGAGGCGCACCAATCAAACGAGCAACAGAGTGTTTTTCCATAAATTCACTCATGTCGATACGAATCATGGCTTCTTCCGTATCAAAGAGGAACTGCGCCAATGCCTTCGTTAATTCCGTCTTACCGACCCCCGTGGGGCCTAAGAATAAGAAGGAACCGTACGGACGGTTAGGATCGGACAAACCGGCACGTGAACGCAAAATCGTATCCACAACGGCCTTCACCGCCTCACCTTGACCGACAACACGATCTTCAAGGGCTTCACCCATGTGTAAGAGCTTTTGGCGTTCCCCTTCCATCATCTTGGAGACAGGAATACCCGTTGCACGAGAAACCACTTCAGCGATTTCTTCGGCCCCCACGCTCGTGCGCAACAGTTTAGGCTTAGCTTGTTCGTCCTTCTTAACGGCTTCAGCCTTACGAAGCTTTTCTTCTAACTTCGGCAACACACCGTATTGAAGTTCGGCTAACTTTTCAAATTGCCCTTGACGGCGCAACTCTTCCATTTGATGCTTGGTCTTATCGATTTCGTCACGAACGGTCTTAGCCCCCAAGGCTTCAACCTTTTCGGTTTTCCAAACTTCTTCCAAGTCACCGTATTCCTTGGTCAGCGTTTCGATTTCGGCTTCAATGGCAGCTAAGCGCTTTTTACTGGCCTCATCGGTTTCCTTTTTCATCGCTTCGCGTTCAATCTTTAATTGAATGATTCGACGATCCAATTTATCGAGCGCTTCGGGCTTGGAATCGATTTCCATCTTCACGCGAGCAGCGGCTTCATCAATCAAGTCAATCGCCTTATCGGGTAAGAAACGATCCGTGATGTAACGGTGCGAGAGTTCGGCAGCCGTCACAATTGCGGGGTCGGTGATTTCCACGCCGTGGTGCGCTTCATACTTTTCTTGTAAGCCACGCAAAATAGCGATCGTGTCTTCAACGCTCGGTTCATCCACCATCACTTTTTGGAAACGACGTTCAAGAGCAGCGTCTTTTTCCACGTATTTGCGGTATTCGTCCAAAGTCGTTGCGCCAATCACATGCAACTCACCGCGAGCAAGTGCGGGTTTGAGCATATTGCCGGCATCCATCGAACCTTCGGTTTTACCGGCCCCCACCACCGTGTGCAATTCATCGATAAAAAGAATGATTTGACCGTTGGCGGCAGAGACTTCCTTTAAAAGCTTCTTCAAACGTTCTTCGAATTCACCACGGTACTTGGCACCGGCAATGAGCCCCGCCATATCCAGGCTTAAGATGCGCTTATTTTTAAGCGTATCGGGCACTTCGCCGTTCACAATACGTTGAGCCAACCCTTCAACCACAGCCGTCTTACCCACACCGGGTTCACCGATCAAAACAGGGTTATTCTTCGTGCGGCGTTGCAAAATTTGCATCGCACGACGAATTTCATCGTCACGACCGATCACAGGATCAAGCTTGCCTTCACGGGCCTTAGCCGTTAAGTCAATCGTGTATTTCTTCAATGTTTCGCGTTGGTTTTCGCTATCGGGGTTATCCGCCGTATCTCCGCCACGCACTTCGTTAATCGAAGCTTCCATGGCTTTACGCGTTAAACCGCAACGCTTGGCAATACGACCGGCCTCACCTTGATCTTGCGTCAAAGCCAACAGGGCCATATCAATGGAGATGTATTCATCGCCTCGAGCCATGGCTTCTTTTTCGGTCAAGTTCAACCAATTGATGAGTTCACGACCGGCTTGAATGTTGCCACCTGCGCCACTGACTTTGGGCAAGTGATTCAAGGTTTCGTCCGTTTCTTTCACGAGCTTGGTGACTTGAACACCGGCGCGTTCCAAAAGGCTCTTCGTAGAACCATCATCGTCACGCAAGAGAGCGGCCAAAAGGTGCACGCCTTCCATGATCTGATTGTCATTGCCTAACGCAATGCTTTGAGCATCGGCCAAGGCTTGTTGGAATTTCGTCGTTAATTTATCTTGTCTCATTTTCACATTTCCTCAAGTGCGCTCAAAGTGAACTTCAAAACGCACTTATCTCGTTGTACTACTTCCTATATGGGGACAACGTTTCTGATTTCAAGGGGTAAGGAAATGCTTGAGAAATTAATATATTTCTATATTTTTCAAATAGTTATATTGTGTTGATACAGTTGGTTTCAGATAACACAAAACGTTAGAAATGACCGCGAATGGTCAAAACACCCATCACCAAAGCAATAAATGAACCCACAATGTGAATCATGAAATGCTCAATGGCTGATAACCATTGGTTATTTAAGATGAAGTGAAGATTTTCACCCAAAACGGCCGTCAAAGTTGAGAAGGCGCCCAAGAAACCCGTGATAATGAATAAGCGAACAGCGGGACTGATTTCAGGGCGCGTGGAGAGCCAAGCCAAAGCCATCCCCATTAAGTAAGCAGCGGTGAGGTTTGATAACGCCGTCCCCAAAGGCGAGGTTAAAAACCAAACCTTATCGTTAAAGTAATAGGTCAACCCCCAACGCGTCATGGCACCCAACGTTGCGCCGCAACTGACAGACAACACCACAAGCCACAAGGGACCGTCACGAGTAATCATTACGTTAATCCTCAAAAAAAGTAGACCCGATTATACGCCTTGGTCTCGTTTGCTTCCTTCTATAGCTCCAATACAAAAAATTTCATACGCATTTAACAAAAATCGGCCACAATTAGTCTGTTCATTACTCAGTGAGGTTTAAATATGTCATTAGTGAATTCCCAAGCCCCCGCTTTTACCGCAGAAGCTACAACGGGCACGTTATCGTTATCTGACTTTGCCGGTAAGCGTGTTGTGCTTTACTTTTACCCCAAAGACAACACAAGTGGTTGCACGATGGAAGGCATTGACTTTAACGCACGCTACGATGCCTTTAAAGCGCTTAATTGTGAAGTGATCGGTATCTCTCGCGACTCCATCAAGAGCCATCAAAATTTCTGCACCAAACAAGGCTTCAAGTTCCCGCTCATCAGCGACCCTGATGAAGCGCTTTGCCAAGCTTATGACGTCATGAAATTAAAGAAAATGTACGGTCGTGAATACATGGGCGTTGAACGCAGTACGTTTTTAATTGACGAAAGCGGAAAAGTTCGCGCCGAGTGGCGTAAAGTTAAGGTTGCAGGCCACGCTCAAGCCGTGCTTGAAGCCGTTGAAGCTTTGGCCTAAATAATTTACTGAGGAGTTTTTTATGCCTTTACCCCCATTGCCCACCGAGATGGGTACCGTCATTGAAGATGTTGACGCACTGGCCAAAGCCAAACCGGTCAAAGACACAAAAAAGAAAACCGTTGTCGCCAAAAAAGCCCCCGTTCAAGCAGCTTCTGAAAAAGTTGAGGTAAAGGCACAAAAGCCCCAAAAAGCAGTCGCCACGAAAAAGCCCGTCGCTTCCAAAAAAGCCGTTAAGACAAATCCTCTTCCCGCGCCGCTTCTGGCTGACAAGCCCAAGGTGAAACCTGCCAGTATGCGTGAACGCTATAAGGGTAAGAAACTCTTCGTTTTGGATACAAACGTCTTAATGCACGACCCCTTATCGCTTTTCCAATTTGAAGAGCACGATGTCTTCTTGCCGATGATTACGCTTGAAGAATTGGACGGTCACAAAAAGGGCTTAAGTGACGTGGCGCGTAACGCTCGACAAGTTTCTCGCTACCTTGATCAATTGCTTGCCCACACCAATGGCAAAATCGTCGACGGTATTGAACTCAATGCCTTAGGCCATATTGAAGCAAGCGGCAAACTCTTTTTCCAAACGCAACCCTTAAACGGTCAATTGCCCGATGCCCTTCCGCAAGGCAAGGCTGACAATCAAATCTTGGGGGTTGTGAAGGCTTTGGTTGACCAAATCAAAGACCGTCACGTCATCTTGGTATCCAAAGACATCAATATGCGTATCAAGGCCGTGGCCATGGGGTTGGACGCCGAAGATTACTTCAGCGACCGCACGCTCGACGACACGGAAATGCTTTATTCCGGCCGCATGGAGTTGCCCGAAGACTTTTGGGAAACCCACGGCAAGAAAATGCAAAGCTGGAAAGAAGACGGTCAAACTTGGTACAAGATTTCCGGCCCCTTGGTTCGAGAAATGTTTGTCAACCTCTTTGTTTACTTGCCCGATGACAGCTTCTTGGCTCAAGTTAAAAAGATTGAAGGCTCTACCGCAACGCTTGTCGTTGCTCGTGACTACAAGCAACAAAAGTACGCCGTTTGGGGCATTACGGCTCGTAACCGTGAGCAATCCATTGCGCTTAATTTGCTCATGAATCCCGAGATCGATTTCGTGACGCTTTTAGGCCAAGCCGGTACCGGTAAGACCTTAATCACGTTGGCTGCCGCACTGGCTCAAACGCTTGATATGCGACGCTTTTCTGAAATTATCTTTACCCGTGCAACGGTCAGCGTCGGTGAAGAAATCGGTTTCTTGCCGGGCACAGAAGAAGAAAAGATGTTGCCTTGGATGGGAGCCTTGGAAGATAACCTGGAAGTGCTCAACAAGCTTGAAAGCGGTAACGAATGGAGCAGAAACGCTGCCAACGATTTAATCCGTAGCCGCATTAAAGTAAAGAGCATGAGTTTCATGCGCGGTCGCACGTTCTTAAATAAGCTTGTCATTATCGATGAAGCGCAAAACCTGTCTCCGAAGCAAATGAAGACCTTGATCACTCGTGCGGGCCCGGGTAGCAAAATTGTCTGCTTGGGTAACATCGCCCAAATCGATACGCCTTACCTCACTGAAGGCTCTTCGGGTTTGACGTATGTGGTCGATCGCTTTAAGGGGTGGGAGCACTCCGGTCACATCACGCTTCAACGTGGGGAACGTAGCCGATTGGCAGATTTTGCGAGCGAATCGCTTTAACAAAATCTGACACTCATAGTTCAAAAGCCTCAATTTTTGCGAATTGAGGCTTTTGATTATTTTGAACGAGATGTTGTTAGCCTAGAGCACAGTCCAATGTCATCATCAACAAAAACCCAAGCATCACACTCATCGTGCCCACATTGGAGTGTTCTCCCAAGTGTGCTTCCGGGATAAGTTCTTCAACCACCACGTACATCATAGCGCCGGCACTAAAAGCCAAAAGCCATGGCATAAAAGGCGTAATCCAAGAGGCCATCAACACCACTGCACAGCCAAAAATCGGTTCAACTAAACCCGATAATGCACCCAACGAGAAGGCTCTGCGAGGCGAATACCCTTCTTGCAAAAGAGGCAATGAAACCGCCGCACCTTCCGGTACGTTTTGAATCCCCATCCCCAAAGCTAAAGCAAAAGCGGCAGAGAGTGCAACCGGATCCCCCGTTTGGCCGGCAATAACAAAGAGCAAACCTACGCTCATCCCTTCAGGGATGTTGTGCAAAGTAATGGCAAAAAATAAAAGGGAAGAGCGAGAGAGCTGACTCTTGGGACCTTCCGGATCTTTTGAACCCGGGTGCATGTGGGGAAGCAACTCATCCAACGCCCAAAGAAAAAGGCCACCCAAGGCAAAGCCACCGGCAGCGGGTAACCAACTTGGCGTTCCTGCAGCTTCTGCTGCATCCATGGCGGGAATCAACAAACTCCAAACGCTTGCTGCAATCATGATCCCTGCCGCAAAACCTAACGCCATACGGTGAACATTGGGCGAAACCTTATGACGAAATAAAAAGACGCTGGCAGCACCAACCATCGTCATCATGGCCGTAAACCCCGTACCGGTGGCCACCCAGCCCAGCATTTCTAAATAATCCATACTCTGTTCCTTTCTGTATTTTTGTATTCTTGCAACTTCCTCCTTTTTGCGCAATTAAGAATCTCAAGGGAAGCAATCGAGAAAAACTTAAAGATCATTTTCAGATATGTCCAAATGTAGATTTATCAATAAATTCACAATGGAAATATTTTTGATAATTTATAGCAATTCACTCAACATTCGATATAATAATGGAATGATTTTTGCATTAAGAAGACAGCCATTATGCTTCACACGGTATACAGCAATTCGTACGAAATCCTTCGCACCTATCTCATGCATTCCATTGGTGCAAAAACCACTCAATCCACGCTCGAACCCATTCGTATCATTTCCGGTTCTCGCTTAATCAATAACGAACTCATGCTCTCCATTGCAAAAGAGCAAGGGATTTGTGCGGGGATCGACTTTTGGACAATGAACAACTGGTTTCGCAATTACTTGGGCTTTGGGTTAAGTGAAGGTGGCCAATCTCAGAAATTCATTTGGTTACTTTGGACGCTGTTAGACGATGACTTCATCCAAGCCCATCCGCGTTTAAAGAAATATTTTGAGCAGCGCGAAAAGATCATGGATCGTGATCTTTTGCGTTATGACTTTGCCAAAGACGTTTCAACCGTTTTTGAAAAGTACATCAACTATCGCTTTGACTGGGTTTACGAATGGGCCTTTCCTAAAAAAGCGTCCAAGACCGTTGATACGCTAAAAAACTACTACCAAAAGCAAAACAAGAAAGAACGCCAACATCTTGAAAATTCTGCCGACTTTGGGTGGCAACGTGCTCTTTGGGAAAAGCTTGGCCAAGCAGATCAGTGGACGGGCCAACATACGCTGGACATGTTCGCCGATTGGGAAAATTTAAAGCGTAAAACACAGTCTGAACCCGAAGAAATTCACTTCTTCGTTCCGACAAACGTCTCGCCTTTGATGTTGCCCATCATCAAACTTTTAAGTGAAGATCCCGACCGTCACGTCTATGCGTATCTTCTGAACCCTTGCCAAAACTATTGGTTCGGATCGTATGACAAGTCGCAAAGTAAGGTGTCTGACTATCTTCGCAAAAATGCGGCCTCTACGCGAGCCATGATTAATCGCTTTAATCAGTTTGCCACCGAAGAAGAGGTCACAGATCAGTTGCATCAATTGTCCGCAGTGAATTCGCTTGCCAATATCAGTCTTCAGCAACTCAAACTCACAACGGAAAGTGAGATTGAACGAGTGGACTTAGCGCCCGATGACGGTGCACTTTTGCATGACTTTCAACGCGCGATTTTGCTCGATAGCAAAGAAGAGTTGCCCATTGATGTAAACGCAAATGACCGCTCCATTCGCTTTATTAAGTCCCCGACTCAAGCGCGAGAAGTTGAAAATTTAGTTAACGTCATTCATTCACTCTTTAACGATCCGACGTTGCCGGGCTTAAAAGCCGATGACATTCTCGTGGTGACGCCCGATATTGAAGAGGCCGCTCCCGTTATTGAAGCCACGTTCTCGACACTTCCCGAATCTCAGCGCATCTCTTATAAGATCGTGGGACGCAATGCCATTGATGAAAACATGACGGGCCGCGCCTTGATTGAATTGGGGCGGTTATTCATGACACCGATGAACGTCAACCAGCTGGAGTCTTGGTTGGAGTTGCCCTTTGTCACCCAAAATCTTGATTTATCTTTGGAAGACTTAAACATTATCCGAGATTGGTTGGTCACCGCCGGTTTCCGACAAGGCATTGATGCCGAGCACTTAAAAAATACGCGTCATATCGAATTAACGACCGCAAAAAATGAACCGCACGAAGCACTTGACGGGACGTTAGATCGTGCGTTGGAGCGTTTAAGTTGGGGGTTCGTTTTAGATCAAAATAAGCGTGAAAGTTTCGATGATATTCTCCCCGTCTCCAGTGGGATCGATACGCGCTTTAACTCCGTGAGCACTGAAAAGCGAATTTTCCAAACCCTATTGACGCTTGAAAGTAAATTAAAAGAAGCGCATCGACAATACCTTGCACTTGGCGATCGTGCCAACTTGGATGACATTGCCAAGTGGGGGCACAGCTTAATTGAACTTTTCTTTGCCAATAGTTCATTGACCGACAAGATTGCTCTTCAGAGTAGTTTGCGGGCCATTGATCCTAAAAACAGCATGGATGAGGAAGATGCCACACTTGAAGAAAGCTTGGTTATTTCGCCTGCTGTCTATTGGCGAGCCCTTGAAGATACCTTGGGCGAGGAACCCATTCGACAAACCATCACGGGCGCAGTCACCTTCGCACCCCTTAAGCTTTATCGCCAAATCCCCTTCCGTGTGATTTTGGCCTTTGGCTTAAATGAAAACAGCTCCTTCCCGGGAACGCAGCATTTTGAAGAGTACGACCTGATGGGCGTGACGGATTTAAAGCGTCAGGATGACCGCGACAGTCGTAGTGATAATCGCAACGCGTTCTTAAATTTGGCGCTTTCGGCCCGAGATCGATTCTATTGTTCTTGGTGCATCGGCACCGATCAGAAAAACCCGACTAACCCCTCACCGGTCGTCTCGGAGTTTATGTATTTCTTGGCTTCCAACCTTCAACAATCCGGTGTAGAGACTGATGCCAAATTAAAAGCCATTACAACGCAATTACCTCTAAGCTCAGCTTCAGCTCGTAACTTTAAGAGCGACGAGACGCGTTATTGGAAAAGCATCGATGATGTCTTACTGGACTCTCTTCATATGGCCCAAGAAACCCATTTCCAGGCTAAAGAAGAACCGATTGTGACAGGGCCGTTAAAGCTCGAGTCTTTTAAAGAAGAACTTAACATTGAAGATTTAATTGCCGTCTACAGCAATGTCGTTCGCTGGCTTGAGAAAAAAATGCAGATTCGTGACAACGATGATGCCTCGACAAGTGAAGTTCCTCTGTTGCCGCCAACGGATCCATTAAACAATTCCGTTCGAATCCGTGAGTGGTTGACTGCCTTTAAAGAAGGAAAAAATGTTGATGACATTATCTGCGAACTGAGTCGAAATCCTTTGGCCGGGGCTGTCAATACGAGAGAAATCAAATTACGTGACTCTATCAAGTTAACGCATGAAGCGTGGTTGAACTATCAGTCGCTTTTAGCTTCAGCAGAAGAACACTATTTCGAGCATTTATCAACGCCGATTCAAGGGCAATATTTTAAAAAACTCATTGCCAATCAGGTAACTCTGATCTCGACTAAAGAGACAAAGGAGAAACTTTATCTTTTGGATATCTGCCCTTCCGTGGCTAGTGTCAGTCGTGCTCAATTAAAAACGTTATTGCTCAATACACTCTTAGATAAGCCCGTCGGCATGAAGGTTTATTCGATTGCCGAGCAGGGTTGGAAAATGGTAGAAGCACCAAGTCGACGACTATCGGAAGATGCTCTGGCTATGTGGCTTAAAGAAATCGAAAACGTCGTTTCTGTGATTACATACTATGACAACACTTATGACGATGACCCTGTATCGATTCTGTGGCGCGGTAGCGATCAAGCGGCTGCCCGCTCTTATTGGGATTCGGTTAAGCGCGATTATCAAGAACAAATCATTAAGTCTTGGATTGAATAGTCATGAAAAACTTTAATTTAAAAACAAGTGATATTAACGGTGCCTTTCTTATTGAAGCCAGCGCCGGCACGGGCAAAACATACTCTTTAACCCGCATCGTGTTGCGCTTATTGATGGAAACCGATATCAAAATCAATCAGGTTTTAATGGTCACCTTCACAAAAGCGGCAGCAGGTGAGCTCAAAGCCCGCTTGCGCAACTTATTGTTAGAAGTTAAAGAAGCGATTGCAGAGCCGGACAATGTCAACTTTGCCGATGAGTTACTTTACGAACTCTATCAACAATGGGATGCCGATACGGTCAGGCAACGTGTCGACGATGCCATCGAAGGGCTCGATGACTGTTGTGTCAGCACCATTCACTCTTTCTGTCAAAAAATGCTTAAAGAGCACCGCTTCTCAGGGCAAAAAAGCGGTAACTACGAACTTGCTGATGACGCCGACGAGATCTTGACGCGAGTTGTTGATGACTTTTTGCGTAAAGAATTACAAAATGCCGGTGATTCTTTGCTTAAAGATATTCTCGCTCAAAGTGATCCGGCCGACGTTTTGTACAGTATTTTGAAAAAATACCTTGCCTTGCCGGCACACTCCTCTTACCAATACTACACAGATTGGTTTGTGGGCAAATATGGCGAAGTCTCCGAAGAGGATCTTAAAAACAGAAAATGCGATTCAGAAGAAGTCGTCGAGTTTTTAAAGCGCTTTCTTGCCTGGGCTCCCAATCAAGTGCAGCAGATGAAAAATGCTCAAGGCATCTGCACATTTGATGATTTAATCGTTGGTCTTGAAAAAGAACTGACGCCTCAATTTTCTAAGATCATTGGTGATCAATTTAAAGCTGTCTTAATTGATGAGTTTCAGGACACCGATCCGACGCAATACAACATTTTTAAGACACTCTTTTTAAAAACAACGCAAGACGATCCCTGTCGTAGTTTGATTTTTGTTGGCGACCCCAAACAATCCATCTATCGTTTCCGCGGAGCCGATATTGACACCTACAAAAAGGCACGAAAAGACATTGGTAAAACGCTCAATCTGGGACGTAACTTCCGCTCCAATGCCGTGCTTTTGGATACGATCAACACGTACTTTGCTGACGATGGAAGTGACTACACTTTCGGAAATGAAGATATTACTTACACAGCCGTGACAGCAGGCTCTCCCAAGCTTCCTCTGTATCGTGACATCAACGGACAAAAGTCTGTGTTGCCTGTTTTGGAAATTTGGTCACGAGACGACAATAAAAACAGTTTAGGAGCCGACGATCAACGAGAGCAAGAAGCGCAGTTGATTGCGAACGATATCTATACGCTCTTAAACACAAACGTGATGATCAAAGAGGGTCAGCGTCTCTCAGCCAAAGATATCGTTATTCTTGTGAGAACATGGAAGAACTCAGAGCCCATCATTAGGGCGTTGAATAAGAAAAAAATTCGTTGCATCACGTTTGAAGAAAACGATGTTTTCAAAACCGAAGAAGCTGATGACATTCTTCGAATTCTTATGGCCATGGAAATTCCGCAGGACAATAAGCGACAAAAACTCGCTCGTTTGACCCGCATTATGGCTGAGCATATCAATGATGTTTCTCCCGAAGTTTTCCAAAAAGCGGCGAATTCTTCCATTTTGGAGAAAAAGGCCTTAGAAGCTCGAGAACTCATTGACCAAGCGCGAAGCTTGTTCGATCGAAAAGGCGTTGCCAGTGCCTTTGCCTTGCTTTTTGAAAAGTGCCAAACCGAAAAGCACCTTTTACCCTTATCGGGTGGTGAAAAACGCTTGAATAACTACCGCCATATTATTGAATTACTCCAAGAGCAAGCTCGTCATCTGACGACTTTATCCGGGTTAACACGTTGGTACGTTAAAGCGAGGGAGCAATCCGGTGGAGAAAAACGCAAGATTCGTGTTGAAAGTGATGAAAACCTCGTCACCATTATGACAATCCATGGAAGCAAAGGATTGGAATATCCCGTTGTCTACCTACCGGGGGCTTGGAATGGAAATCACAAAAGAAACTCGAAAGATCATCTTTGCCAAAACATTATTCAAAGCACGGGTGAAACTCAACTGACGATTTCTTTCTCTACTCAATCCATGAATGAAGTGGATGAGGATATTGAAGAAAAAAATGCTCTTGAAGGGTTGCGACTGGCGTACGTTGCAATGACGCGTGCTTCTCAACGATTAGTACTGCCTTTAATGCTCCGGAAAAAGGCCAATAAGGGTGACTTCAACGGACCATTTTTTAGAGCTTTAACCAAAAATGTCCAAGCAAAAGGAAATATTGATCTGGTGGTCGAAGCCAAGATGGCGTATTTGGAAAAAGTGACGAACAATTTAGCCAATCATCCTGAAATGACTCAAGCCATTGAAGAGGGTCTTGGCGTCAGTCATATTGAACCGCGCGATTTGATAAAAAATTACGATGTGTCCATTGATATTGATAAGTTTGATCATCATATTGAGTACGGCGGTGACGAAAAAAATGAGGACGAATCCCTCAGTGTTGCCCCCTCTCGCGACATTCACTCCGATTGGCATCAATCGAGCTACAGCGCCATTATTCGTGGCGCTCACGAGCAATTCGATTTGACCAATCAGGCTGAAAAAGAAGACCAAATTGATGAAGTCGAAAGTGAAAAACCCAAAGTGGTCACGCCTTTGCCAGAAAATGACATTTTGAATTTCAGCCGTGGCGCTGAAAGCGGTACATTCTTGCACGCCATTTTTGAACGCATTGACTTTGATTTGGTTCGTCGTGCTCAGTTTGAAGACGACACTGAGGCCGATGAAAAACTCTTGAGTCGCGCCGATGTGATTGCACGCCCCTATGCCCACAATTTCCAAAATTTAAATAAGGAAATGCTTCGTCAATTGATGAAAGACGTGCTTTGTTGCTCGATTTTTAAGGATGACGATGACAATGACTTTAACCTTTGCAACATTGACAGTAAGCAACGGGAAATGACCTTCACGATGGCCATTAATGCGCCGATGAAGGGACGCAAAGCCGTCACCGTAGAAACGCTCTCAGAACTCTTGAAAACGTTTGAAAAGAAGTATCACCTGCCCGATATGACACCCAAGGCCCTCAAAGGCTTTTTAACGGGTGCCATTGACATGGTCTTCACCCACAAAGGTCACTTCTTTGTGTTGGACTGGAAAAGCAATTTCTTAGGTGAGAACATTGACGACTATCGAATGCCGGCGATGAAAAAAGCCATGGCCGATCACCACTACTACTTGCAGTACCTCATCTACTGTGTGGCGCTCAAGCGCTTCTTGAAGTCTCGCGGTATGGAGCTTACCGACGAAAACTTTGGTGGCGTGATTTACGCTTTCATTCGTGGCATGAGAATCAACAATAAGCAACCCTATGGCATTTACTTTGAAAAGCCTTCTCTTGCACTTATCGAGTGCTTGGACGACTTTTTCATGAACGGGTTCGACGCTCGCACGGTTGGCCACTATGCTGATCAAGCAGAAAAAGGAATGTAAATCATGGACACAGAAAACAAGCTCGAACAATTAACTGAAGAGCAAATGGCCTATCAACAACTTGGACGCCATCTTCTGGCAACGGTTGAGAGAAATCACCCGGAATGCATCAATGATGACGTCAAAAGAAAGGCTAGCTCCACACTTGATCAGCTCCTTTTAGCCTTTTGTGCAGCCGACGCTGACGGCAGCGTGTGCATCAATATCGATGGGCTCAATGTCTCTGATAACGATTTAACACTTTTAGAAGATATCGGACTTCTTGTTAAAGCTCATCAAAAACTTCAAGATGAACCCTCAAAACGCATCCCCTTTATTTGGGACTGCCACGGCGAAACCCATCGCCTTTATCTGCAACGTCGCTTCATTGAAGAGCGCGAAGTGGCCCTTGCCATCATGGACTTTAAGGCGCACGCATCAGAAGCGATTTTGCCCAAGCAAGAGCAATTGATTGAAGACTTTAAATCCATGGTGTATGACAACGGCCAAACCGCGGATGCAAAGAGTTTAATTGAGCAGGAAAAGGCCATCAAAGGCGCTTTATCGCACGCCTTTTTTATCATCACGGGGGGGCCGGGTACAGGTAAAACTACAGTTGTGGCCAAACTCATTGAATGCAAGTTAGCGGCCAACCCAGATTTGGTGATTGGATTAGCTGCGCCGACCGGTAAAGCGGCCAGTCGAGTGATGCAATCCATTAACGGCTCTTGTGACGGTAAATCGGGAGCGATGTTTGTTCAACTTAAAGCGCAACTTGCTCACCGCAAAATCACCTCTCAGACCATCCATCGTTGGCTTTCTTCTGAAACGCTCGCTGGAGGCCGTCCCAGTGAGGATAACCCATTGGACATCGACATTTTGATCGTTGACGAGGCTTCCATGATTGACTTGACGCTTGCCAAGCAATTATTGCGTTGTATTGATCGTAAAAAAACGCAGTTGATTTTATTGGGTGACAAGCATCAATTGGCCGCCGTGGGACCGGGTTCCGTCTTGGCCGATTTAACCGATCCTGACGTGATGGCAGGTCACGTGGCAGAACTCACCATCAGTCACCGTTTTACGAGCGATTCCAACATCGGTCAGCTCGCCCAGTACATTAATACCAATTCGAGCTATGACATCGATGAATTTGAAAACCTTTTCAGTCATAACTCTGAAAAGGACAGCATTGAATGGGTAAAACCCAAACGCGATGTGCCTTTGCAAACGGATACGCAAACTTGGATTCGTAAACAATTAAAGAAGTACCTAAGCGACCTCAAAATCTACCTCAATAGCGTATTGGATCAGCCGCTATTGGTTCGAGATGATGAGGCTAAAGCCAAGGCCTTGGCAGAAGTTTGGAAAACGGCTGACAGCTTCAGAATTTTGGCTGCACAACGTCACGGCTTTAATAGCGTAGAGGCGGTTAATCGTTTCGCGGATGAATTTGTACGTGAAGAAATGAACCAATGGGCTCGAAAAGCTCAAGAGGAAGGATTGTTGCAATCGGTAGACCTTCAATTCCCCTTTACCGAACTCTTTTACCCCGGGCGCATCATTATTAACCGTAAGAACTACGCCCCCTTGGATATCTTCAATGGTGACGTTGGCATTGTGTTACCGATGAGTGACGATTGGTCACGCTACGAAGTCTTTTTCGGCGATCGCGAAGAATTCCGTCCTGCCGGTCTTTTACCCGAACACGATACGGCTTATGCATTGACGATTCACCAATCGCAAGGCTCGCAATATGACCACGTGGCCGTGTTGCTATCCAATGACCCGGACTCCTCGCTTTCGACTCGAGAGCTCCTCTATACCGGTGTCACACGCGCAAAAAAGGAAGTGAAGCTTTATGCCAATCCCCAATCGGTTGCTAAAGCCTGTTCAACCAAAACACAACGTGCGAGCGGCTTGACGCAACGCCTAAAAGAGGGTTAATCACACCCAAAACAAAAAGACTGAGCTTCAATCCGAAGCTCAGTCTTTTTGTTTTGGTCAAAAGAATTTTTCTTAGAAGGCGAAGCGCATCACCAACATAATGCCGATCATGATGAAAGCGATAGCGACCTTCGCTGCAATCCCGGCGATCATGCCGACCCACGTGGCCCAAGACACTTTGCCGGCCAAACGCATATCTCGATGACCGATCATTTCACCCACGAAGGCACCGATCACGGGAAATAAGAAAATCCCGATGAGACCAAAGGGAATCCCCACAATGGTTCCTAAAAAGGCGCCGGTAAGGCCCATTTTCGTGGCACCAGCCTTCTGGGCACCCATGGTCTGACTCACCCAGTCAATGGCAATGGAAATCGCCGTTAAAACGCCAAGAGCGATTAACGTGCCGACTCCAAAGTATTGATAACCTTCCATATGCGCAATTAACCAAGCACCACCGAAGATCATGGGGATACCCGGCAAGGCCGGTACAACCGTGCCACCTAAGCCAACCAAAATCAAAACAAAGGCCAGTGCATAGGCACCGTATGTAATCAATGCATCAAGCATATCAATTAATCCTTGTTGAATTCATAAATCGAGAACAATCACCGAAAAAGACCAAGTTCACCTTCTCAGTCAAACCGTTACTTTGCTTGGCAATAATAACTTCAGCATCATGCTCTTTATCCGTTCCTTTCAAATCTTGGTTATAAATAACCTCACGGAAAAGGAAAAGAACTAAGTCAGCATTCTGTTCAATAGATTCGTGTAAGTCACTTATTATCGGATGTTTATCGGTGCGCTTTTCTAAACTATTGGGTATTTGATACAGACAAAGGATCGGACAATTCAATTCCTTTGCTAACGACTTCAAACCACAAGAGATGGCTTCAATTTCTGTAAAGCGATCTTCATATTTGCCTGTAGCAGTCATCAATTGCAGATAATCAATAACAATCAAACCCAGTTGCTTGGCTTCTTTCGCATACTGACGGGCACGAGAACAAATATCTGTAATTGTTAGACCTGACGAATCATCGACAAGAACTTTGCGAGAACTGGAAAGATCGGAAACGAAGGCTGTCTGTTTTTTTAATTCATCACCTTCTAAACAACCGTTACGCAAATGATCTAACTTAATACGTTGAGTCGAACTCATTAAACGCATTCCCCATTGCTCCGTTGGCATTTCCATTGAGAAAACGGCAACCGGAAGACCAACTTGCGTTGCTACATGACCTGCAATCGTTACGGCAAAAGACGTTTTACCCATATCAGGACGTCCTGCGACAACAATCAACTCCCCTGGTTGGAATCCCTTCGTCAAACGATCCAAGTCACAAAAACCCGTTGGAACGCCTGTAACAAGGTCAGCCACGGCTTCATCAAGCATATCCAGTATTCCTTGTGGCGGTCTTAAAGTGCGTAAATTCACCGAAGAAGATTAAGTCCACCGTCCCCGTCGGGCCGTTACGTTGCTTACGGATAATGGCTTCAGCGTTACGCTCTTCATCCGTGCCCTTTAAGTCTTGGTTATAGACGACTTCACGGTAGAGGAAAATAATCACGTCAGCATCTTGTTCGATAGAACCGGATTCACGCAAGTCACTCATCATCGGTCGCTTATCAGGACGTTGTTCCAAACTACGATTTAACTGAGAAAGACCGATGATCGGGCAATTTAATTCTTTAGCCAAGAGTTTCAAACCACGAGAAATATCAGAAATTTCTTGAGCGCGATTTTCGCCTCGCCCCGTACCGCTCATCAATTGTATGTAGTCGATCACAATCAAACCTAATTGCTTGACTTCACGCGTCAAGCGTCGGGCACGAGAACGAACGTCAGAGATCGTCAAACCGGAAGAGTCATCGATAAAGACATTATGAGAGTTGGCAATATCGGTCACCGCCACGCTCATCTTTTGGAATTCATCACCTTCCAAACGGCCGCTACGCAAGTGCTCCAACTTAATGCGTTGATAAGAACTGATCAAACGCATGGCCAATTGTTCTGCCGGCATTTCCATTGAGAAGACGGCAACCGGAAGACCGGCTCGCATCGCCACATGCTCGGCGATATTCATGGCAAACGTCGTTTTACCCATGGCAGGGCGACCGGCCACAATGATTAATTCACCGGGATGCAACCCCTTGGTTAAGTTATCCAAGTCATTAAAGCCCGTAGGAACGCCGGTAACGGCGGTATGGCTCTTACTCTTATAGAGTTTTTGAACTTGTTCGCTCACGTTCATCAAAGCGCCTTTGGCGGGCTTTAAACCTTGACCGGCGACTTGTGCATCTTCGCTGATACTGAAGATTCGGCTTTCGGCCTTATCCAAAATGTCTTTGGTCTCTAACCCCTTCGTATCCAAGGCAGAATCAACAATTTCGGAACCGGCGTTAACCAAAGCACGCAAAACACTGCGGTCACGCACAATTTCGGCATACCGACGAGCGTTAGCGGAGTTGGGCGTATTCATTGCCAAAGAGTTCAAAAAGCTCTTCGTGCCCTCTTGTCCGAGACCGACAGAACTCATCGAATCATGAACCGTCAATACGTCTGCCGGACGGCCGTTAGCGATCAATTGAGAAATATGTTCGTAGATACGGCGATGGTCACCGCGATAGAAGTCTTCTGCCTTCACGACATCGTTAACCAAGTCAAAGACACGGTTATCGATTAAAAGGCTCCCCAACAAGCCTTGCTCGGCTTCGGTCGAGTGCGGCGGCAGTCTTACTAAATCCGATTTTTGTTCTTCAGCCATCTTGATGCTCTAAGTTTGTTTGTGGAAAGTAAAAATTTTAGCAGAGACCCGATCGAGTTCTGCGTCAAGATATGTCACAAAAAATGAAAAATCGGTCTAAACCTTAACGATCTAGACCGATTGAACTGTTTGAATTAAAAATTCAGCAGTTTTTAATTAGGCTTCAGCCACAACCTTAACCGTGATGTCGGCGGTGATGTCCGTCAACAAACCGATCGTGAGCGTGTATTCGCCAACAGCCTTGATGGCGCCCGTCGGGGTGCGAACTTGAGACTTCTTGATTTCGAAGCCTTGAGCTTGGAGAGCTTCAGCAACGTCAGCATTGGTCACAGAACCGAAGAGACGGCCGTCGACACCAGCCTTGCTGGTGATTTCGATGGCGATGCCGTTCATCTTGGCAGCAACAGCTTCAGCAGCAGCCACACGTTCAGCTTGAGCCTTTTCCAATTCAGCGCGGCGAGTTTCGAATTCAGCGATAGCTGCTTGCGTAGCACGCTTAGCACGCTTGGTCGGGATCAAGAAGTTGCGAGCGTAACCGTCCTTAACCTTGACGATGTCGCCCAAATCACCGAGGTGAGTGATCTTTTCAAGAAGAATAACTTGCATTTGAATGACTCCCTCGATTATTGGTTATCCGTGTACGGCAACAAGGCCAAGAAGCGAGCGCGCTTGATGGCGGTATCAAGTTGACGTTGATAGTGAGCCTTCGTGCCCGTCAAACGAGCCGGCATAATCTTACCGTTTTCTTGGATGAAGTCGCGGAGCGTATCAACATCCTTGTAGTCGATCATTTCGACGTTCTCAGCCGTGAAACGGCAGAACTTCTTGCGCTTAAAGAGCGCGTTTTGTTGGTTGCCACGGCGGGGCTTACCCTTGCCTTTTGCACCAAAAGCCATTTTTAAACTCCTTGTGAGTATTGCGTAATATGTACGATCAATTGTCTGCTTCGAATGCTCTTGGGAGCGATGAAAGCGCTAATCTCAAAAACCGAACCTAAGGGTTCTTTTTCAAGAGACAGTGCGATGTCTCCGCAAGCTTTTGCTGAAAAGTCAAACTCTAATTTTCGTTCACTTCCAGCTTCGTTCACCACACTCATGTGATGAAAAACAACTTCTAAAACCGGTAATCCCGCCGGCGTATAACGCATCTGGGATTTCTGTGTCAATTCACCGTTTAAATGAATCGTATTCACAATGTTTTAAAAGCTTTCAGACAATATGAATTGGTTAATCAATTAAGCAGCAGCGGCTTCAGCTTGTTGAGCTTGAGCGGCTTCGCTAGCGGCCTTCTTTTGCTCTTCCTTTTCGACGATTCGCATCATCGGGGAAGCAGCGGTTTCAGCCTTCTTCATCTTGATCGTCAAGTGACGCAACACGGCATCATTGAAGCGGAAACCGTTTTCGATCTCAGCGAGCGTTTCATGCGTGCATTCAACGTTCATGAGAACATAGTGAGCCTTAACCAACTTTTCGATCGGATAAGCCAAAGGACGACGGCCCCAGTCTTCCACACGATGCATCGTACCGCCTTGTTCGGCGACGAGCGTCTTGTAGCGTTCGATCATGGCGGGCACTTGCTCGCTTTGATCCGGGTGCACAATAAAGCAAATTTCATAGTGACGCATTGGAATTGTCTCCTTACGGAAAAAGCCACCTAGAGCGTCTATTTCTAGTGCGGCAAGGACAGAAAAAACGCTATTGTACTGATTAACCCTATGGATTGCAAGCTTTTTTTCAGCATTTTCACCAATAATTCTCACCTCGAATTCCAACCCACAAAATAGGCCTTACAAAAGTCATCCATTCATAGCACTTGACAAATGTTCGACATCGAACTATGATTTTCGTCATGAAAAATCGTTCTCTTGTTCACTATTCGGGTCGCTTGACTGAAATGGCCAATGCATTCATCGCCCAGGAGCTCAAAAGCCGTGGCATTGAAGACATTGCTCCGTGTCACGGCGATATCCTGATTCAGCTCTACAAAAATGACGGGGCATTGGTTACTGAGCTTGCTCGTCGAGCACGCCGCACCAAGTCCACGATGAGTGTGATGGTGGATAAGTTAGAGAAGTTGGGTTATGTTCGCAAAATGCGCAACCCAGAAGACAATCGTGCTATTGGTGTCTACCTCACTGATAAAGGTTTAGCTCTTCACCCGACTTTTGAAGCAATTTCAGAAAGTTTAAACGCTAAGGTTTTCTCCCCTCTTTCTGAAGAAGAGGCAGATCAGCTTGAAGCGTTGATGCAAAAAG
>DBFZTP010000053.1:0-1067 GCA_048520025.1 Candidatus Aphodousia sp. | reverse complement strand
AGTGTGCTCAATAATCAGATAGGCACCACTCTTGTAAGAGACTGTTTTACCAAACGATGATTTAATCTGCTTGGTGATACCGAAATTGTCGTAAATGGGAAGCTGGCCTTTGTACAGTTTCACGATGTTTGCCCGGTCGGGCGCGATCAGTGATACATAGTCTTTGATTTCGTTGTACACAGCCTCGTCGTTGACGTGAATATTCTCAAAAGAAGGGTTGAAGAGGTCGCGCAACAAACCTACGGCGCGACTGGTTTCTTCATAAATCAACGTCGGATACTTGGTGGCTTTCTGTACTTTAGCCATTGCATCTTCCCAATGTTTAACCAGGACTCTAAGCTCTCCGTCGAGTTCGGCTACGCGTTTGCCTTCGGCTACCGTGCGGACGATGACACCGAAATTTTTCGGCTTGATGCTCATCAGCAACTGTTTCAGGCGGGCGCGTTCTTCGCTCGATTTAATTTTTTGCGAAACAGAAACCTTGTCATTGAAAGGGATAAGCACGAGGTAGCGTCCGGCAAATGAAATCTCGGACGTCAGTCGCGGTCCCTTAGTGGAGATAGGTTCCTTTACAATTTGCACCACTACTTCTTGTCCCACCTTGAGTGTGTTGGATACGGTTCCGTCCTTGTCAAGATCGGGAAGTAGGGTTGCTTTGCTGATAGAAGTCAGCTTCTTCTTGTCGCTTAAAGTCTGCTTTATAAACTTTTCGAGTGAGTTAAATTGAGGACCCAGGTCAAGATAATGAAGGAAAGCGTCTTTCTCGTAACCGACGTCCACGAAACATGCATTCAGACCGGGCATCAATTTCTTGATACGTCCCAAATACATATTGCCCACGGAGAAAGAAATGTTTCTCCCTTCGCTTTGAAGTTCCACCAGACTCTTATCTTCGAGAAGAGCGATAGAGACCTCTTTGGGTTGTACGTCAACTACTAGTTCACTTGTCACTGTTTTGTTTCCTTATTATTGATTGAATCTCATTTACTATGAACAACTTTTTTGACAAATTGTTCATTTTGGGTTAGCTACTTAAACAAAGAACAAACTTGAAAGACATTAGCTTC
>DBFZTP010000052.1:0-17255 GCA_048520025.1 Candidatus Aphodousia sp. | reverse complement strand
TGGCCACTAAGATTAAGCAAAAGTCAGATGCAGACTTTGATAAGTATGCAGAGACTATTGATCAAGTCGTAAAAATTGAGTTTCCTGATTTGAATTCGGAGCTCTATTCATTATTCGAACGTCGTGGTAGTCATTACCTTGCAAATTACATTGACTTTCTTCGATTCCAAACAGGAATGACAGCATCGCCTACAGAATATGATGATAATGAGCTATTCGAAGCGCTTTGTGAACCTTACACAGATTCTCAAGGTGTTAAACATGAGTTCTCCGATTCGGAACCAGCCTTAAAACTCATCGGCTACCTAATACTCACTTACCTTTTGCAAATGGATCGTCTTTGCCTTGAAGACCTCTTACAGATTGAATGG
The DNA here is from genome assembly GCA_048520025.1 of Candidatus Aphodousia sp. Taxonomy (GTDB): domain Bacteria; phylum Pseudomonadota; class Gammaproteobacteria; order Burkholderiales; family Burkholderiaceae_F; genus Aphodousia. Next base: position 16,884 of record DBFZTP010000052.1, on the reverse strand, counting down.
GCTTACGTAGAAGATTCTGGGAAGTCGGGTTTTAAATCGAACAAGGAGTATGTTGACTATATCTTCAGTCTTTTAGAACGTCATAGCACAATGATGACAAACTTTATAAGGGCTGCATCTACTACTGTGAATTGATTAAGGATTAGAGCATTTACTAGGTCAATTCATAGTTTGTATGGGGAGTTGATGATTTAACTCCCCATTTTTTCTGGTAGACCGTCGGAATCATTGCTTCCTATTTCTCAATGGAATATCCAATTTCTTTGCAATCAACTCCTTAAGGGTCTCGCGACGAGTATCATAGAATTGAAAAAAATCTTTGGGATCATTGCTGATGCCTTCTAAGTGCTGTTCATTGGAAAACTTTGCTCGATCTTCTTCTGATGAAAATACTTCCAGCAGCCATTCAAGAGGCATTAAATCATTTTTTTCACGGTTTACTGTACTTGGAAGCAATTGCAAATTAGGCAAGGTATTCCTTTTCCACTGAGACTCCTTTATTTGACTTTCTGTATATCCTGCTTCCAAAAGTTTTTTTCGTTTGCCAAAGAGGGATTGTGGAAAGATATGGTCAACATGAAGGCTTTGGATTAGCATATCGTTTGTCGGGAATAGCAGAGAAAGAAGAGTAAATGTGCGAGCATTTCCATAAGAGAGGTCTAGTAACTCATCAAGCTCCTCTTCAACAAAGTTTAAAGAACGACCACTACGACTCATTGTTTTTTCTATTTCTTCATATGGGAATCGTTCGTTTCCTGTTTTAGTCGGAACTTCATTTCTTATAGTTTCTCTTAATTGGGATAGGAACGTGTCTACGCCAGCTCCCCATATACCTTGTTTTAGTATTGAGCGATTGAGCCATAATTTGATGCGTTTTCGGTCGTTATGGAACTTTGGTGAAAGCAGATATGAGTCATCTGCCGCAATAGTTTTTAGATAATATGCGATGGGCAAAATAGCGTTTGTTGCTGTGAGATTTTTTGTGTTGTATCCAAAAGAGTGTAAAAGAGAAGTAACTAGTGTTAGATATTTTTTACAAATCTCCCAGTTATCTTCGAGCTTCTGCGTATTTTTTTTATTGAAATTATCTATATCAAATTTGATGCTATTGACATCCGAAAGCATTAAACATGCCTTAAGAATAAAGTCTTTCGAAAGGTTAAATGAGTAGTCTAACCAAAGTTTATCTTTTAATAAGTTGATTTCTTCACGGGCATCAATCTCTTTCCATTGTGCAATAGCAATAGAAAGAAGAAGATCAGAATAACTAAGTGACATTCCACCAGAGTTGAGTCGAATGAAAATATTAAGAACTCGATTAAGGCTACAGGTCTCCTCTTCGAAATAAGTAAGTACTTCTTGCCGATTGACGATCCGATCAAGGGTACGAACAATTTTTCTAGCAATTTTTTTCCCATCTTTTTTAGGATCATTTTGTGCTAATTGTGGAATGGGAAAATTGATTCTATCGAGCACATCATCAACTTCTTCATCGCAGAAATCATCCACATTCCAGTTCTTTTCGCACACACGATGGCAGGGAAACCACCATTCTCCCTTCTGTTCAGCATTTTTTGCATCGATTTCCGTTTTAAATTCGAATGCATATTGACCTTCCTCTGAATCCAATTTTTTTTCAGGGTCTTTGAGGATATTTATATAGAGTTGTTTTATTGGGTATGCACTTTCATCGTCCACACGTCCATAGCGAGATCTAGAGGAGTACGTACCTTTAAGCCCAATAAATAGTGCCGTCATTCGTTGTTGCCCATCAAGAACGGCGTTAAAACCATGTTGGGGTATTACATCAGGTAATTGACAACGGTTGTTGTTCCGTTCATGGAAATAGCGTAAAAAAGCATAAAACCGATAATTCTCGCTTTGTGCAGGAGGTATATGCCAAAAAAGAAACGTTCCAATCGGATAGTCATGCATGAGTGATTCAAAAAGAGCACAAATTTTCTCTGGCTTCCAAACAAATTCTCGTTGAATAGCTGGAAGGAGGTAATTATTTTGCTCAAGATCAGAGATAAGAGTGCGAATTTTAAGATTTTTTGCCTGAGCCATTAATAATCTCCTGAATTGTTGTAAATTTTATGTTTGGGTTGATGGTTAGAATCGAAAAGGATGGGCATCTGAATCCTGCCTTTCAAATTTTTCTTTGAATTCTTGACGTCTTAATCCTACTTCGAGCCACTGTGAGATTGTGTCATTCTTTATAAGGATTCTAAAAAGCGTATCCGGCAAGCCAGAAATTTTTATTACCCCCGCTTCCCATTTACCAACAACACTTTTTGAGACGTTAAGCATTTGCGCAAATTGTTTGCGGTTTAAGTTCATACGATTTCGTACTCGGACAATATCGTCTGAGGTAATTTCTTCGGAATAAGGTGGCAAAGAGCCCACCCAATAGGCGAGACTCGCCTTGTCTTCTACATTCTCTGCACGAGTTTTATTGATTTCTGCCTTAATTCGAGCTTTTTTTAGTTTATCTGCGATTGTTTCTTGTTCTTTGGGTTTGGTATCTAGCCATTGAACCAGAGCAAAGGGGCCATTTTTCTGGACGTAAGTCAACAGTACCTTCACAAGGGCAGGTAACTCATTTTCCATTTGTTCCCAACGCACTACCGTGGTGGTGTCAACACCTAGAAGTGTGGCGAGTTCAAGTTGCGTGAGCTGGCAACTCTCTCTGAGTTCTTTGACATCTTTTCCTGTAAAGAGAGGCCAACGGTAATTTTGATGGTAGAAATCATAAAGGTACACATCATTCTGATTAATGTGTTCTCGTTCGAAGGCATCAAGAACTTGGGAACGATCCCAATTTTTTATTTGATTTAGTTTCATAGTGTTCGTACCAAAGCTCTACGAGCGGATTAACTACATATTTTATATGTGAAATTCATTGTGCCGTATGTTGAGTGCCGTATGTCGTGAACTTTTTTATTAGACAACTCAATGCATCTTACTTTTAATGTGCAATAATCAATATATTGGCGATTTAATCGCTTTTGTTTGGATAAGTCATGAAATGGGAGAAAAAATGAGTCAATTCAATAAGCGTATTTTGGTTTTTTGTGAAGGCGAGACTGAAAGAGCCTATATCGCTGAATGGGTAAAAAAGTTTTCAGTCAGTCATTTGGTTACGGTTCGCGTCTGCCCGTATAACAGTCCCATCGGACTGTTGCGAGAGGGGGTCAAGGAATACTTTTGGTTTAAGGAAACGGAGAGTAATCCTTATGATGAAGTTTGGTTGGTATTTGATCGTGATTCACACCCATCGTTCCACCAAACATTAGATATGGCCACAAAATTTCCATTTATTCATTTATGCTGGAGCAATCCTTGCATTGAGGCTTGGTTCCTCATGCATTTTAAGAAGTTGCCTAACTTTCCAAGACATACAGAAGTATTGATTGATAGTTCGCTTGAAGTTGACAGTGAGAACCCCTATTTGAAACATCAAATCAACGATATTGAGTTAGTTGCAAATCCAGAGTCCGTTTTTGACACATTAAAGAAACATTGGAAAGAGTACGCCAAAGCTAAAGAGAGTTATCTTTCAGCCTTACAGCCCAAGATGGAAATCGCTTTGAAAAATTGTTTGGAAACGGATCTTCATCAAGATCGATTTGCATTTGGAAGTTTGATGCCAGAGTTGCTCAATGCGATTACGGCGTTACACGTAGAGGATCCCTGTGAGGCAGAAAAGTTGGTAGGTCTTGCTTGGCACGAGCATTGCCGATTGCAACGTACCAAGAGTGAACAATTTGAGCCTCTTATGATTGAACAAAGCGAGTCAACAACACTACCAACGAGTGATGTGAAAACCTTTACTCTTCAGCCACTTCCGGTATTGTCGAACAACTCCAATCTTTGGTGGAATCTTTTTTGAGGATTGAATATGAATAATGACAACAAACTTCCCACAATGACCCCAGAAGAGTTTATTTTAATTCGCCAAAAATTCGAATTAACACGAGAAGAGTTGGCAGAACTGATGGGGGAATCACCTCGTTTAATACGCCGTTGGGAAAATGGAGAGAAGGTCATCAAAGGACCGGTGACTGTATTTATGAAGATGATTGATCGTCATGGGGTCAATTTTTTGAAAGAGTGACGATAAAAATCATTTTGGGCGGGCTTTTTCTAACGAGAAAAGTTGTTTCTAAAGCAAAATTTAGAGCGAAAAATAAGTTACGAAAATGCCTCTTTTCACGACTTATTAAGACAGATTTAGTGAATTATGGACATAACAACAAATGTACAAAACAATAATCAATCATTAACAGTAGAAGACACATCTAAAAAGCATAATCCGGCCGTTTTGTATTTGATGTCTTTGAGTTCGAAACAATCTCGAGATGTTGCAATCCGAAACCTTAATTTGATTGCACGACTTTTTAAGTATGAATCCCTTTGGACTTGTCCTTGGGAGAAAATGACCCACGCAGAGATTATGCTGGCAAAAACGATTTGGGAGACAGAGGGGAAGTCGCCGAACACGATTAATTTGCGTTTGGCTATGCTCAAGGGTGTCGCCAAACAATGCTGGGCGACATCGCGCATGAATGACCATGACTATATGGTGATTCAGACAATGAAGGGCGTACGTGGAAGTCGTTTAAGTCGAGGTCGAGCATTAACACACATTGAGTCTTCCAGATTGGTCATGAACTGTGAAGGGGAGTATTCAATCAAAGGCATTCGAGATGCAGCGATTGTTGCATTAGGCCTCGGGTGCGGATTACGTCGTGCAGAGATTGCAGGGATTAAGTGTAAGGACATTGATGAGAGCACTCATACCATCAGCATTATTGGTAAGGGAAATCATGAGCGAAAGGTTTTTTGCTCGGATTCTGTTTGGTCTCGAGTCGAAGAGTGGTTGAAATTAAGAAATCCGGAGATTGGTGTTGAGGAGCTATTCTGTGCGGTGGTTAAAGGAGATCACATTCGCCAAGATATCTCGATTTCAGAAGATGCTATTTACGGTATGTTGCGCAAACGAGGAGAAGTATCAGAATTAGCGCAGTTTGCTCCTCACGATTTGAGAAGAACTTTTGCTACTCGATTGTTCGCCACGGGGGCGGATGCCAATCTAGTTCGTCAAGCTATGGGGCACGCCAGCATCGCAACAACTCAAAGATACGATAAGCGTGGTGAAGATCAGCTGAAGAAAATGGTCGAATCAATAAGCTTATAGATAAACGAAAGCCTCTCAATTTCTTGAGAGGCTTGCGCCTTGCTTGAGTCCCCACCATCGGCCGACTCAAACAGAGAAGTATATTGATTTTTCCTCAATACTCACTACTTGGCTAAGTGTTTCACTAAGCTTGAGTAGAATTTAGCTCGAGCTCACATAATTTGCAATGATAACGGATGGAACTGTTTGTAACAATGTGTAATTTTTTCGAAAGTTATAATAAAATTTCCATACAAGCAATAACGTTGTGAGCGCTATGGACGTCTACATCGACGATCTGGACGCTATGCTGGTCTGTAACGATTACTGAGAGGCAGTGACGTCTAGTACGTTTGTGGAATTTATTTAACTTTTGTAGCAAACAAAAAGCTCGGGATTTCTCCCGAGCAATTTGAATTTCCCAACATCACAAAGAAAGCTTTGTGACCGTCAGCATTGTAATGACGCAAAAAAAAGCTTGCAAGTGTTTAAAACTGCCAGTTTCTTGATTTCGGGAAAATTGGTGCTTTGGTTCAGTATCTTTGAAGATCTAATTAAGAACCTAACTCAATATCAATGCGACGGTTGGCAGCTCGTCCCTTTGATGTATTGTTAGGGTACTTCGTGGAGATACCTCGACCTTGCGTGGTAATACGGTTGGCCTCTAAGCCTTGTTCCACAAACCACGTCTTAACGGCGTTGGCGCGACGCTCCGATAATTTTTGGTTATAAGCCACCGATCCCGTTGCATCAGTCCACCCAACAATGTGTAAGGTCTTATTGTCTAATCGGGCCTTCACCGCCTCCCAACTTTTCATGAGCACACGGTGGGAGTCCTTAGAAACACGGGCGCTGTCAAACGCAAAGCGAATGCCCTTGATTTCAATAATGCTGGAGCAATCATTGAGTAAATTTTCATTAACAAAGGCCGTTAACGTTTGAGCGTCGTTTGCCAAAACAAACCCGTCAATAAGCATTGTTCCTGCCACTTTGGCTAACGCAACCGCTTGGGATTTTTCTGCGTCCGTTTCAGCCAGGGATATAACGTAGAGACGGGCATCGGGATTGATTTCCTTAAAAGCTTTAACTGTTTCAATGGGATCATTGAGTTCACCGGTAAAACCTCCATCGGTGATGAGGATTGCGGCACCAACCCCATCCATCTTGGAGGACAAACGGGCTTTAGCTCGCTCGCCCATCCACGTCGGACGACCAAACACTTCCATTTGTGTATTGAAGGTTTGATCCACGGCTTGAGTAAAGGCCTCACTTGTTTGAGTCGACGTCGGTACTAACTCAGCATACGGAGCCAATGCGTACAAAGCGACCGGTAGAGAGGCATTGACCATAAGTTGTTTTCCGATGTCGCGCACCAATGACTTTGCGATTTCGGATTTACGAACATCTTGTCCCTTGGCCTCTTGCATCATGGAACCGGAAGCGTCAGCAAAGAACATGAATGAATCCATGTTCGGCGTGCATGTTTCGGCAGCATTGGCCGAAGCCATCACGGTTGAAAGTAAGGAGACCGCAAAAACTTTTTTCATCTTATTCATCATATGACCCCTTCTTAGAATTGATACTTCACGCCAATGGAGACGTCATAATCTTTGGTATAGGCATTACCTTCTTCACGCTCAATGCGAGCATAGGCACGAAGGTTTTGTGTCATTTGCCAATCGGCATCGATACCATAATAGAAACGCGTACCGTCCATATCGGCTGCATCGAAGGACTTCGAGACGCCGTCAACGCCCTTATAACGGATGGTTTGGTCGCCTAAGAATTCGTGATTAACACCGCCAATGACGGAGAGTTGGAAGTAGCGTTTATCCAAACTATCGATGGAGCCCAAGTTAAATTTCTTACCTAACACGAAACCGGCGCGAGCGTTAAGGAAATCCGCGTTACCTTGATCCACCATCAACCCCGTTGAGGTCTTATAGTTTTCACCCTTAGAGTAGAAATAGGACAATTCAACTTGAGGTTCGATAAACCAGTGATTAAACCACGGGCGGTCATCTTGGGCGTTAGCAAACGTGAACATGTGACCGACTTCAATGGAAGCCCCGACACCGAAGGTATCGTAGGATGCTTTAGACGTCCCCGTGCCCACGTTATCTAAACCGGAAAGCGATTGATCGTAGTAACCTGCTTGTAACACGAGGTCGGCGTAACTGCCCCCTTCATGCATCCAAGTCCCATAAAGTTTGGTACTGTATTGGTCAAGTTCCCCGGTGTTGCCGGTTATCCCTAACCCTTCTTGATCGGAGTTTGAATAACGCAAAGCACCGCCCACCAACCAACTGCTGGCTTCCTTCGTGGCCACTAAGGTGTCGTAACCGACGTGGATACCGTATGACTCTGATTTAAAGCCATGACCGGAACCCACGCGCTCTTGACGCGCATCGACCTTGGCCCAAGCACCGGCTTGAGAGCCGTAACGGATTTCACCCAAACGCTTACGCAGGTCGCTCTTTTCAGCCAACCATCCCATCGCTTGTGCGGCAGAAGTCCCCATATTGAGGTTATCGTTGACTTCAGGAGGCAACGGATCGGGGTCCGGAGTCGGATCAGGTTTAGGATCGGGATCGGGCTTTGGATCAGGCTCTTCAATATCGGTTCTGACTAAATACCAGTCACCTTCGCCTACACCGGTCGTTATACCAGCAATTTCCTTGCGACCTTCGTCAGTTGTCAGTTTGTCCTCTTCACCATTAGCAACAAAGCTCAAAGACCAAACGGAGAGCATGCCTCGGCCACTGAAGGTGTTGCCACCTTGGGCATTGGTGATCGTCATATGACTGTCAGCGCCTTGGCTTACAAGCCAGTTGACGCTATTCATTTTGTCACCGACAAGGTCTTTACCTTCAATCGTGATGCCGACAACGTGAGTGCCTTGAGCCTTGTCGGTAATGGTCATTTGATCCAAAGCCAAGTTGTCCGAGGCTTCATTGGCCAAGTCAATGCGCATCAATAAGGTGTTGCCGTTGCCTTCAAAGGTCTTTGTTGTCAAGGAGTGATAAGCGCTAGGTGGCGTGGTTGAACCCGGCACACCTTGAGAGAAATTGATGGTGGTGCCGTTAAAGTTCAATGACGAAGCAACAGAATTGTCCGTCAAATGCCAAACAGAGTCTTGCCCCATTTTGACATTGATAACTCCAGAGTTGTCTGCACCAAGACCGGTGGAGCCAATCAAGGTTGCTTTGTCTTTGAGCGTCAGGTCGATACTGCCTTGACGGATTGACGTAAGAGCCCCTTCGATTTGAGTATTGCTACCAAGACTGGCGACGATTTTGCCCTCATCGACCGTCCAGTCACCCTTAACTAACCCTTGATCGATGGTTTCTGCATTGATGGTGACGGCGGATTGTTGTGAAGCCACTTTGATGGCATCTTTGCCACTAATCTGTAATTGATCGGTGACGGTCAACGAAATGCTTCCGTTGTCATTAGCATTGATACCAATGCCCTTATCACCGGTTGATGCCACACTTAAAACATTGGACGTTAAATCAATTAACCCATATTCAGTAGAATATTCTGAACTGGACGAATATATCCCCGAACCATTTTCAACTAATAAATTAACCGTCCCAAGCCCACTGCCGATAACTTGTCCACCCAGAGATCGAATACCGTAAGTGGACGATCCTGCTCCTTTATTCTTTACTGTAATATCAACTGATTCGAAATTAGTTAAGGACAGTTTACTAACGCCCCCCCCATTCACCGCTAGTAAGCCACTGGTTTTTTGATTTATAACGTCGACGTCGGCATCTACAACGAGTTGTTTGCCGTCAGCAATGGCGTTCTCAAGTATTAAAGAACTGTTAACAGAGCCTAAGCCCGATAAACCGTCCGTACCAATCGGCGAGTACCACTTATCCTCAATGGGCTTGTCATATCGTAATTGAACGAGATACGAACTGTCTTTAATTTGAGTGCCTTCGCGAGATTTAGTCAAAATACCGGCAATTCCGGCTGAAACAACCAAATTTGAATTTTGACTCGTACCATTGAGCTCAACCTTACCATTACTATTGAAAAGACCGGATACGCCTTTTAAAGTTCCAGTCCCGGCAAATTGTCCCAAGAGTTGACCGCCATTCCCATTTTTAAAATTCACATCAATCGCGGAACTCTTTTCTGATTGACTTTCGTTGGTAATACTAAAGTTACCAACATTCATATCAATGGTGGATTTATTCTTAACGGATATTGCGCCAGACTCTGAGCTACTGGCGTTAACGACCAATGCCTGGTGTGCATTGATTTCGATCTTTGCTCTATCAACATTCCCACCATTCGATTTGATCGTGCCTGCGATGTCAATGGAATCACCTGTTAAAGTAATATGCCCCGTTTTGCCATCGCTTTGTTCTAAGGACACAGAGTCAGCACTGTTGGTGCCTGCAATAACCAATTTGTTACTGGCACTAAGGCTAATATCACCACTTTGTTTAACGGCAACTGAAGTGCTGCCACCGGTATTTGTAACGGTAAGATTATTGCTCGCGTCCAAATTAATTGAGCCTTCACTTGTTGTATAAAGAGTAGAGGCGTAAGAGTTGTCAGAAGCTGACTCAATCGTAATATCATCACAAAAAACATTAATTGATGATTGTTCTAAAGAATAAAGAGCACTCGTATTGTCGGCTTTTAAAAGGACACTATGAACTCTAGCTTCCTTTCCCCCAACATTGACAGCGGATTGTCCATCGACAATGATGGCCTTACCAGAACCCGTAGCAATCGAGGTAAATGAATCCGCTTCGATATTGAGAATAGAGGGACTAGGCAGATGGCCATTTAACGGGATAGATGAGCCAAACTCAATCCCATTACCACCAAAGACCATTTCTTTGGCGGACATGTTAAAGACTACCTTTGCATCCCAAACGGTGTCTTCATTCATAGCTAAACCGTTTGTCACTTCCAGTTTGTCAATGTCTTTATTCTGTCCTAAAGACTTTTCTATGTCAGTGCCATTGGTTTCGAACAAAATATTATCGATCGGCCCAACAGGAGCCGAAATTTGATCGGGAGAGTCCGGTGTAACAACGAGGTTGGCAGATGAGGCGATATTAGGTAAAAGACTCGCAATAATGTAGGCGATGATTGTTTTTTGGTATTTCATTTGAATTTCTCACGTTCTAATAAAAAGGCGATAGTCCCCGAATGATCATCAGGAGATCATCCGAGGACTCAAAGGTTTAGAACTGCCAGCGTGCGCCGCCGTTGACCGTCCAAGACTTGTCGATTTCATTACCGAAGCGGTATTCCACATCGGCGTACGCATGGATGTCTTCGGTGAGGTGATATTGGAAGCCTGCACCGATGTCGAACCACACATTGTCATTTTCAATGTTGAATTTGACTCCGTTGGCCGAGGTCGTGATGTCACGCACTTTCACGCTTTGCTTACCCGCCCACTCTTTGAGCATGTCGGCTTTCCAATAGACGTTAGAGCGTTGATCTTCGCCCACCATTCGACCTAAACGAACGCCCATACGGGTGACAAAAGAATCAATACTGTCTTGAGAGACGGACGTGGCTTGACTCGTACCAAAATTGGCACTCGTGACGTGCGTGTATTGCATTTGCAATTGCGGTTCAAGGAACATGCCGTTCGGATTAGTGAGCTTCTTACCCACTTCCAACGATGCGCCTAACACGTGATCGTCATAGTCAGCGCCGACCACCGTGCCGGAAGCGGTGTTGATGTTGAATGAATTGGACAGAACGCCGTACTTGGCCGTGGCATCAAAGTAAAAACCATCATCAGCTAACCAAGTGGCATAAGCCGTGCCGGCAAAGCGCTCCGTACTGCCTTCTCCCTCGACTCCGCGGTAGTCAATGTCGGCGTTCATGTAGTCGAGTGCAACGCCGGTGAGAAGGCGACCGTTTTCTTTATTGAAGGCATGGTCGTAACCCAATTGATAGGTTTGACCTTTGGATTTAAAGTCTCCTACGCCGGTGTCGGTGCCGAATTGATCGTGCTTGACACGCAACCACAAGCCGTCCGTCCCGTGCGAGTAGCGAGCATCCCCCAAACGTTGATTGAGGCGATCCATGCTGATGGCGTTCCAATAGGTGCCACGCAACGTGGCCATAATGGTTTTACCCGCGTCAGAAATGTCCACACCGGGAATGACCGGGTCAACAGGGTCAACCGGCTTTTCCGGATCTTCGGGATCGGGGGGCGTCACTTTCTCAGCAACATCGATGTACCAGTTAGTGGCATCCTTGCCGTCAAACATGTCGTTGACGGTGTCTTCGCCGGGCTTATAAGAGCCATCGCCCTTGCCTGCACCATTAAAGACGGCGTTCTTATCATCCGTGGCATCGTACTTTTCCGTTTTCACTTCAAAGTCGTGGTTAAAGAAACCTTGATCCGTCATGGAGACCTTAAAGCTCTTAGCTCCCGTTGCGTCGCCCACGGTGGTAGCAAAACGCATGCCGTTGAGCTCTTCGATACTCTTTAAGCCGTCATGAGCAACAATCTCAATGTTTTGCGTTGATTCTTTATCAAAGGTTTGGGTGACATAGAGCATATTGCCGTTGGCAACGGTATCCGTGTCCTTGTCGTAAGGCGAAAAGCCCATCTTAAAGGCACCATTGCCCGTGAGGTTAGCGACCGTTAAAGAGCCGTTTTTCGTCTTTGAGAGATCAACCGTTCCGCCATTAGCACCAAAGGTAAGGTTTGTTGCGACGTTACGACCGCGAGCAATCCAGTCGCCACCATTCATTGCGACAGTGGCTTGGCCTAGCTCATTAACTTGAAGCTTAATGACGCTACCATCTAGATCGCCCACCATCAAATGGGCATGACGTACCATATCAAGGGTATTGGAACTGTAGTCATCGACTTGGCCTTCAAAGACGGAGCCCGTGTCCAACGCTATGTTGACTTGTCCGGCATTGGCCGCATAAACATCACCCAACAAGGTGAGGTTTCCACCCAAAATAACAGACGAGGCCTTTGCCAAATTGGTATCACTGCCATAGGCAATAACAGCCCCTTGTAAGACATATTCACCTTGGGAAAGATCGGCAGCGCCCCCATCTCGACCCATTAGGGCAATGCGTTGCACGTTAAAGGTTTGCGTGGGTGTGTCTGCACAATAGGCGCCTGTATAGGTGGGGTTCCAAGCATTTTCAGTGTAGAGACTTGCACTTTCAGTCACAGCCAGAGAGGCTTTACCAAACACTTCGACCGCAGTCATCACACCATTGGTGTCACTGGCTTGAATGTCCTTTACAAACAAATTATTTATTGAATCCTTGGAGCCGAAGTCACCGCTCGAGGCTGCGTGATAGAACCCCTTAGCATTGGTGATGGCATTAATGCCGGACACGGCAAGGGTATTGAGTTGAGTTTGGCGCTCAGCGTCCACAAGTGAGTCGGTAATGTAGAGACCGTAGGTACTGTTTTTGCCACCGTTGATGTTAAAGATCGAGACGTCATTAGCAATAAAGTTGTCTGCTATGTTTTCAAAGCGAATAGCGGAAACGACCCCTGAACTTCTTTCTAAGGAGGCGACAACATTGGATACCTTGAGATCTTTGAGATTGTGAATGGTCTTTTCGAGTTCAACCACATTGAAATCAAAAGAATCACTAACTGTGTTGGTGTAGTTAATGTGATCAATCGTAATGTTTTGATCTAATAGGTCGAGGTGAGAAGAGGTGTTAATAAATATGTTGCTTTCACTCGCGCTTTTATTAAAAATGGTATCGATATTAGAAATAAAAATACCGCCGATGGTATGGTTTGTTGCAGACCATTTATCTCCAATACGAAGCAACTCTTGAGAATCCGTTGACAAATTGCTAAGGGAAATACCGTTGGTGATCGTTGTTTGACCATTTAAGTCAATAGTGTAACTAGCACCATCAGCAATCTTCAATTTATCGTCACTACTGTTTCCAGCAACACGCAATGTATTCAGAGTAGCCGTAGTGCTGCCATTTACATCTAAAATCGATTTAAAGTGGTTTTGAGCGCCACCCGTAATTGAAACATCACCTAAACTAGCGGTACCCTTTAATAATAGTATTGCCTTACCTGCACTAGTATTAGAAATTGAAATGCCTTTCGTTTGTAGGTTACCGCGAACTTCAATCAAACTATAGGTCCCAAGATTAACATCCTCGACTCCAATGCCACCGTCAACAGTCAAAGCGCTATTGTTGTTGACATAGACAAGCCCCATATTTTCTTCTGAAACAAGACCGTAGAAGTTTAAGTTACCTTTTATGCTTACATTTCCGGCGTGATTCATTCGATCACTACCCACTACAAACACGCAATCGTTACTGACATTTTCGTAGTTATTATCGATTGTATTGTTTGAGTGAGTGATATGAGTGATTGTCCCCTTTGTGCCTACGTTAACACCAGTGTTGATGGTTAACGATATTTCATCATCGTCAGGGTCGCTCGTAACAATAAGCGCACGTCCTGTCGGAGTAATGGTGATGGGTTGATCGGCTTGACCTTTAATGACAAAATGGCCGCCTTGATAGTTTCTGTTATAAAGACGGATTTCTTGAATTGAATCCGTGTAAGGATCGCCTTTATAGACTTTATTGGAGTCAAAAAAAGATGTTTTATTTTGAACAATTACCCCCCCCCATGCTGAACTCATAGTCGTTCCGAGGGCGAGCGTGATTGCTAGAACAATGGGAGATTTCTTAAATGTCATTTTAAATCCGCGATAAATAATTAAACAGATAGATCTAAGTTAAACAAATAGCCTTCAAAACGATAACCGTCTTTTGAACACTCCGGCATAGTTGAAGTTGTTAGGACGCCGATTAAATGACGTTGATCACCTTGGTGCCATACTTCATGGATAGACACGACACGTCCGATTAATTGGCAATGCTTTTCCGTTGCGAATAACCCTTCCTCATCCATGCCGTCGAAATAGTCAACACTGATTCCAAGGTTGAAAAAGTCATCAATACAGATATTCACCACGTCAAGATCAAGTCGATCACCGACCGAAAGAGGCGTCACCTCTTTCTTATCCAACGTCGTTTTTTGAAATAAGTAAGTCATTTTGGAACACTATTTGAAATAGGGTTAATTGTAATGTCGGGGGTGGAAATATCTATAAGGGATGACCTCCAAAAGTCGACAAATAGCCTCTTCCGCTTATTATCAGAGCTTTGAATGAACCTAAGAACTACAGTTTGCCATCTTATGTTTGATGCGGATTACTGAACAAAGAAAACCCACAAAAGATTTCTCCTGTGGGTCTTAACATTTAAATGAGATAGGTTTTAATTTTTCTTTTCAGGCTTGATAAATAAGTGCATGCCCTTGTTACTCACAAACATACGAGGCATGCGCTTTTTGTCTTTACCAACCTCAGAGAATGCATAGATATAGCTGTAATCGGGTAACTTCTTTGCAATTTTGGGTAAGAGTTCATACTTCAAACCCGTGTTGTAGAGCTTCGTTTTATCACCAAATTCAAATTCAATTGTCTCCATTCGATCTTCATCATAAGCTTCACGAGCACCGATAAACCAAGCCATTTCTTGTTTGGAGGATATCCAATTAGGAATCATTTGAGGAGTTGTGTAATTTTGTGAGTAAGCAGTCGCCATATTAAACGTACAGGAATAATCAGCAGAATCAGGGTTGTAGGGTTTACAACCTAAATCATCTTGTACTAAACGGATAAACGTCCACTCGCGACTCATATCCATCAGGGGGAACTGACCTGCTTTTACAGAATGGTGTTGAACTACAATTTCACCGTTAGGAAATTGCTTTTTAAGGGCACTGATAATGGCATTTTTTTGCTTATTATGAATGTACATTACCGCATCTTTTTGAGTCTTAGCGTACTTTACTGGGACATAAGCGACAAAGGCATCATAGTCTTCGTATTTTCGGTCTAAACGTTCGCCGACTGTAAAGAGCAAACTCAAACCCAAGGAAGACATATGGCCCAAACCTAGACCTTGCGGTGCATGAATAAGAGCTTCGTTACCGATCAAATCAAATAATGCTCCATCATTGGCACTTACGCCCTTGGGAAGCGTTTGATCCTTTACCATCCAAAAGCCGAACACCTCAGCCAAGTTTTTTGCGTAACTGGCTTCAGGGTCATACTTTACTTCGGCTGGATTAAACACCTGCGTTGCACACCCCGCCATCACTGATGCTACACATGCCGTTGCTAATAGGCTCTTTAGTTTCATATCAAACCTCGAGATAAAGAAGATAGTACGTTAATTATAGGAGTGAGAGGCTGTTTAAAAGTCATCGTCACATCATCTGATGTCATAAATCGTGGTAAATGTTATCTGGCATAAAACTATATGAAGGATCGTATCGATGATCATCGAAGCCATTATTGAAAGTGTTATCAAAAGTTGAGTGACTAATGTCGCTCATAGTGTCATGATAGATATTACATGCTAGATAACTGTGGATTGGGTTTGTATACAAATCATCATCGAACAAGGGTGACGATTTAATAGTTGGCGAGTTCCACATGTTTTCCATAGTGTTGCTCGCTGCTATCTCGGATTTTAAAGCTTCATTGAAATCGGAAATGTACTCGGGCCAAGTATCGCTTGGAATGGGTGTGTTCACCATTTTTTGACCAAGAGGCGCCCCTGGTTCGTAAGTAAACTGATAGCCATCAGAACTTAAATTTTTATTGGTGCTAGCGATGATTGTTGCTACACCGTAAATGAACAATACCAACATAATTAATACACCCATAATTATCTCCTTACCCTCTTGTTTTTGATTGGTTGTTCCACTCATCGTATTGTGATTGCAATCTGAGCCACATCTCTGAAGAAGTTTGAAAACATTTACTAATTCGCAAGGCAATTTCTTCAGTAAAACGAACTTTCCCCGTTAACAGCGTTTGAAGTTCAGCATTCTCAATCCCTAACCCTTTAGCAACCTCCTCAAACTGGTGACCATACATAATCTCCTCCAGAAGTTCTGCAGGATGTGGGGGATTGGCCATTTTTATTTTTGGTTCAAAAATTTCGTAATCTGGGCCTTTCTCACCAGTAGGGTTGCTTTGATTGTGAACCTCGACTTTCAGCGATCGATTCGTTTGTTTAGATGATTTGAGCATCTTGTTAGAGCTCCTAAAGCAAACTTTCAGTTGTCTTTTGCTTTTTAGCTTCCGCTTCTCGTTGACGTTTGTCATACATCTTCAAATCTTCGGTCAAGTCATACGAGACGGTACCAACTCTACTCATATGTTCTTCTTTTAACGTGATGGTCATTGCTCCTGACTTAAATTTGACGAGTTTGTTTCCTACGAAGGGGATGACTGATTGTGTGGCCAGACCGTAGTTCTTTCGCAGTGCTGATAGATAGCTGTTGAAGGCAGTGCCGTGGAAATCTTTTTGGAAGAAGACTGTCATCGAAAAGATTTTGCCGTCATTTTTTGCCACAGCGGTAACGACTCCATTACCAGGGAGGCCGTAGCAACGGTAGTCAACTACGGCAAAGTGGGATTTAGGTTGGTATTCCACTTTGCATTGCTCTTTCTTTAGCGCATTGACGTACGTACTCAAAGGTGTCGTGCCCAATTCAACTACGCCAAAAATGCGGTTATCGGCCAACGTGCTGCTGGCAAGAGAGGAAAGAACAAGTGTGGTTAAAATGATTTTTGTGAAATGCATATCGGATTCTCCGGAACGGTTTGTTG
>DBFZTP010000051.1:0-7132 GCA_048520025.1 Candidatus Aphodousia sp. | reverse complement strand
TCAAAATAGATGGAGATATTAGAAGTTTTGAGTCGCAATTGAATCAAGAAAAACTTAAAACTCGTCATTTTGAAGACAATTTGAGTCAGTCACAAAAGACTTTTAGTCAAGCAAAAATAGCTTTAAGTGAGCACCGATCCGCATGGATTGACAAGGTGCGCGAATACGTTGATTCTGAGTTTCTCAAAGAGGCTTCTTTTGAGTCAATTCTTGAAAATCTTGAAATTCGAGTCACCCGTTGGAAAGACAATGTTCGCCTTTTAAACGATGCGAACCAACGTACGCAAGCTTTAAAAGAAGAAAAAATCAGGTTAACGTCTTTTTCAGATGAACTGAAGGCACAGTGCCAAACCCTTCAAGCGCAGATTGGGGTGTTTCAAAAGACTTTTGATGATCGTCATCATCAAAGAACAACGCTATTTGGCGATCGAAATCCTCAAAGTGAACGAGATGCCTTTTATGCCAAGCTCAATGCCTGTCGCGATCAGTTAGAAGCGTTTAAGACGGCTAAGAATCGGGCTCAAAATGACATCGGGCAGTTAGAAGGTGAGCACCATGCGCTGAAGGCGACATTGACTCAAGAAGAAGCGAAACTGACGTCAAATGAAAATACCTTCGTTAAAGCCTCTCAAACAGCCGGTTTTGCTAATGAACGGACCTATTATGAGGCTTTGCTTACGCAAGCTGAGCGCTTAACATTGCAACAAAAAAGGCAGGAATTGGATAAGCGCCAATCCCAATGGCAAACGGAAGTTTCTGTACTGAAAGATCAATTAACGACTTGTGAGGCAAGAAAGACGCGTGAGGTGAGTCTCGCTGAGTTGGAAGCGCAAATCACAGAGAAACAAGGTGCTTACGATACTTTGGTTAAGCTTATTGCGACGGATACGTTAGAACTTGATCGCAATGACAAAGAAAGAGCACGTCAAGGACAAGCCCTTCGAGACATTGAGCAGTTTGAGAAGACGGTGCGTCAATGGCAGAACTTACGAGAATTGATTGGTTCTGCGGATGGTAAGAAGTTCCGCAATTTTGCCCAAGGCATTACGTTTGACATGGTTATTAAACACGCCAATGAGCAGTTGCAACGCATGAGTGATCGCTATTTGTTGATTCGCAGTCAAAAGGAAGTGTTAGGCTTAGAGGTCATTGATAACTATCAGGCCGGTGAAATTCGATCGACCAAGAATCTCTCTGGTGGCGAATCCTTTATTGTGAGCTTGGCCTTGGCATTGGGGCTTTCAAGCATCGCAAGTGAAAAGGTCAGTGTCGATTCACTCTTCTTAGATGAGGGTTTCGGGACGTTGGATGAAGAGGCGTTAGAAATGGCCATTGAAACGCTCTCTCAGCTTCGCGAAAACGGAAAGTTAATTGGTGTGATTTCTCACGTTCAGGCGCTTAAAGACCGTATTGGAACGCAAATCGAAGTGGTTGTCCAAAATGGTGGTAACAGTTCGTTAAGAGGGCCGGGGTGTCAGTCCATCACTGCTCAATAATGGTTAAAATCGAAGAAAAAGTAATGGAGTTTCTGATGTTGAAAAAAATCATTCTTACTGCAGTGGTGGCACTCTCGGCTTTGAGCTTGAGTGGTTGCAAAGAAGACGTCGCCGATGTGTCTTTGGGCTTTCTTACGTTTAAAGACATTAAAGTGAATCACTTTGTCGATCCGGTGGTGACCGGTGTGACGTGTCACGTTTCAAGTATTGAAGCCAATTTTGCGTTAAGCGACCCGTCCAATAACTCCGTGTCTTGCCATCAAACCGGCCCCATTACGCCGGAGATGATTGCAGCGATCAATAAGAGCAAAGAAGGTGAAATTGTTTTTCATCGCTCAAAGAGTGTCTTTTTGAAAAATTTAAAGATTCGTCGAATTTATGACCCTGAAGCCCAAGTGCTTCTTTATGTGTCTTATTCAACGAAGGAAATTTCGGGCAGTTACCACCATTCACTCTCAACGATTCCGCTTTGGGGGACTGAAGCTTACGTAAAGCCCATGCCTAAGCCCGAAGCGCTTTAATTCTAAGGATCTCTGCGACCTTGATAGCGACCGCTCTTGTCATAGAAGCGGTTGTTGTCTTCCCTGCCTAAATAACGGCCGTGCTCATCGTAATGACGGCCGTTGTCGACTCTTCCTTGGTATCGCCCTGATTCATCGTAAAAACGTCCGTTATCGTCCTGTCTTCCTTGATATCGACCGTGTTTATCATAGTGGTGGCCATTGCTGTCAATTCTGCCTTTGTAGCGCCCGTGGTTGTCGTACATTCGCCCGTTTGAATCAATGCGCCCTTCATAACGACCGTGGCCGTCGTAGTAACGACCTTCTTGCTCGTTCCAATGTTGAGCGGAGACCGCAAAGGGTGCGCTGATCATAGTGCAAAACAAAAGGAGCGGGAGTAGTTTTTTCATTGGTTTTCTCCATTGATTCTTTAAGCATAGCGCAAAAAAAGTGGCGAACTCTCCAAAGAGTCGCCACCTTTGTCATCTAAGAACGAATCCGTCTTTAGAAAGCCACGCCCAAACCGAGGTTAAAGCTCGTGTTAGCCGGAATAACGGCTTCGCCATTGGCGGAAGGAACATCGCGGAACTTCGTGAAGTTCACCGTCATGTCAGCATTCACGCGGATATTCTTCGTGATTGCCCAAGTAAGACCACCTTGAACCACGGGGTTGATGCTTTCATCTTCATAGTCGAAAGACTTACTTTCAAGCTTGGAGTAGGCCACACCGGCACCCGTGTGCAAACGAACGCTATCGGCCACTTCCCAGTGGTATTGCATCAAGAGGTTGGTGTTCATGAGCTTAAATTCTTCAGCAACCTTACCACCGGCTTCAATGTCGTGTTCACTCTTTTGGTGGCTCAAGTCAAGTGCCCAGTGACGATCCAAGAAGTAACGCACACCAAATTTGTAACCGGCATCAGACGTCATGGTTAAGTTTCCGATGTCACCGTCACCGGAAGAGAGGTCGGTCTTAACCCAAGAGCCTTGTGCATAAAATTCTGTATTGGCTTCCCACGGGTTGCCTGCCGGCAACGGGTTCATGCGACGCATACGATCTTCAATTTCAATACGAGAGAAGAAGAAGAAGACGTTGCTGCCCGGAATGTACGTACCATAGAGGTTGAACCAATCCGTACCTACGCTCACGATGGGGAGCGGTACCGGAATCGGCAACCAGTTGTAGTCTTCACGGAAAGTGACACCTGCCGTGTAACCGGCACCTAAATGGAAGCCTGAATCAGCGATCGGGAAGCGTGCGACCCATGCGTAACCGAGAATGGGTTCGGGTTCGTAGTGAGAGTCACGGAACAAGACCATGTAAGCCATGCGTTCGTTACCGCGTTCATCGATAATGCCACGAGCAATACCGGCGCCGAAAGGATAGGCGTTTTCTTCGTAACGGTTATCGTAGTCCCAAGACGGGTGATTCGTGTAGGTCGGGAGCAACAAGCTCGTCGAACCGGTTTCGATAATGTGGTGCATACCGTTGATTTGGTTACCAACGAAACCTGCATCCGGATACGGAGAGGTTGCGCCCGGCAACGTTTCAAGGAATCCATCCCAAAGACCGGCTTGAGCGGAAACACCGGCTAAAGATAACGTGGTTGCTAATGCAATTTTTTTAAGGTTCAGCACATCGGCTCCTTGTGGAATTCGATCGTTTAATTCTAAAAAATGTCTAATTATTTCAGCTTTTTAGGATATCGTCCATAGTTTTTGTGTAAACCGTGAGAAAAAGATGGAAAACTCCCGTACAATCACGATCGGACAAAGTTTGTCACGACGATCGCGGGAATTTATTTCACGAGGAAAGTCCGGACTCCACAGAGCACCGTAGCAGTTAACGACTGCCTGCCGTAAGGCACGGATTAGAGCAACAGAGACGAGCCGACGTTAGGGTCGGGTGAAACGGGCAATCTCTACGGGGAGCAACATCAAATAGGCAACCGACGAACCTGCTCGGTGAGGTTGCGGGTAGATGGCTTGAGACGTGGCGTGAGTCACGTTCTAGATGAATGATTGTCGGCTGAGGGCAACCTTAGAACAGAATCCGGCTTATCGATGAACTTTGTCCTCTTCTTTTCTTTTTTTGGTTCTGTGCCAACGAAAAACCGGTGCACATTGGCACCGGCTCCCTTCTCTGAATTGTCCTACGTTAGTCTTTAATTGCCATGATCGGAATCACACGCTTGGTGACTTTCTTTTGATCATCCTTCTTGGCCATCGCTTTCATCCAAAGAACCATCAATGCCAAAATGGCGAGACTTAACCCAATGCAGATAGTGGCATAGACAGGATTGGCTGCGAAATTAACCGTTTGGTAGAAAATCGTAGCAGCGCTATAGCCCAAAGCCGTTGTCCATGCCACGGTAAAGACTGTCCAACGAGCGCCAACTTCACGGTAAATGGCGCCGACGGCGGCCACACACGGAACGTAGAGCAAAACCATCAAAAGGTAAGCAAAGGCCGCAGAGGCAGAACCAAAAAGCGTTCGGATAGTGGCAATCGTACCCAAAGAGACGCCTTGGCTTTCGGCAGCCTCTTCTTGGTTGGTCAAGTCATCAACGTGCAAACCCATCGGATCGGTAAAAGCAGAGGTCAGGCCTGCAAAATTCTCACCAATTGAACCAAGGGCTTCGCTAGTGATAGCACCAATCGAGAAGGTGGAGTCTTCTTCTTGAGCTTCGGTTGATTGAGCTTCATTGGCACTTAACGTGTCGTAGAGCGAATTCAACGTACCAACAACGGCTTCCTTAGCAAAAATCCCCGTAAAGACACCAACGGCAGCAGGCCAGTTTTCTTTTTCTACACCCATGGGTTCGAAGATCGGAACAATGGTTTGACCGATTTGTGACAAGACAGAGTTTTCGCTGTCTTCGTTGCCAAACGAACCATCGGTACCCAAGGAGTTTAAGAACGTCAAGCAAGCCACAATCACAACAATGACTCGACCGGCACGGAACATGAAGGACTTCACGCGATCCCACGTTCTTAACATCACGTTCTTAAAGCTCGGGATGTGATAAGGCGGAATTTCCATCACAAAGGCACTAGCTGCACCGGGCAATGCCGTGCGCTTGAGTAAGAACCCCGTGAGGATAGCGGCAAAGATACCGATAATGTAGAGCAAAAAAACCAAGTTTTGACCGTTTGTCGGGAAGAAAGCCGTGGCAAACAAAACATAAACCGGCAAACGAGCACCACAACTCATAAACGGAGCCATCATTGTCGTGATGATACGGTCGCTCGTTCGATCCATCGTGCGCGTTGCCATGATGGCCGGCACGTTACAGCCAAAGCCGACAATCAACGGGACGAAGGCCTTACCGGGCAAGCCCAAGTAACGCATCAAACGGTCCATCACAAAAGCTGCGCGGGCCATGTAACCGGATTCTTCCAAGATCGCCAAAAAGAAGAACATGAAGAAGATGACAGGAATAAAGGTAGAGATGGTTTGTAAACCGCCACCGATACCATTGGCGATGAAAACGGTTAGCCACTCAGGCGTGCCCATTTGTGTGAGCCATTGACCCAAACCATCGACCAAGACACCACCCACCAAAATATCGAAAAAGTCGATAAAGACCGCACCGAAATTTTGCGTAAAGAGGAACATCACGTACATGATGAGCAAGAAGATGGGAAGACCCAACCAGCGGTGAAGCACAATGCTGTCAATACGGTCAGTTAAGGTCGCAAGCATTTCATTTTGACGCGTAACGGCGTGCACCATGACTTCAGAAATGAAACCGTATCGGGCGTTTGCAATTTCGATATCGAGGTTGCCATCAAACTCTTGGTCTATTGCCTTGACAATCGTGTCAATGCGAGCAATGGTGTCAGCATCAAAGCGCTCAGACAGACCCGGAGCTTGCTCTAAAAATTGCGAAGCAAACCAAGCGCCATTCGGATTCTTTTCGACAATGATGGCGGTCACTTCATCGATGGCTTTTTGGATTTTGTCTGCGTACTGAACGTTCGAGGTCGGTGCAGTAGGTGCGGACAAAAAGTCAATTAAACGGTTTTTGAGCTCTTGCAACCCCTTTTGACGGGAGGCAACAAGACCGATAACAGGGACGCCTAATTGCTTTTCTAAAGCTTCGAGGTCGACGCTGATGTGATGTTGACGTGCCACGTCAAGCATGTTGACCACCACAATCATCGGGATCTTCAATTCGAGCAATTGCGTGGTGAGGTAAAGATTGCGCTCTAAGTTCGCGGCATCAACGATGTTGATGATGAGTTCGCTCTCGCCAGAGACCAAGTAGTCGCGAGCGACGATTTCATCTTCGCCTGCAACGGAACTCGGCGTCAAAGAATAGATGCCGGGAAGGTCTACAACATCAAAATCAATGCCACGATAGTTAAAAGCGCCAGTCTTTTTATCGACGGTCACGCCAGCCCAGTTACCCACGCGTTGATTGGAACCGGTTAAGGCATTAAAGAGAGTCGTTTTCCCGCAATTGGGATTGCCAATAAGGCTAATAATGTGTTTCATGGTGAATACGGGAGAAAATTAGGAAATCGGGGAGAGTTCGAGAATTTCAATTTCGTCCTTGCGAACGGAAATCAAACCGCCACGCACGCGAATTTCAATCGGGTCGCCCAAGGGGGCAATGCGAACAACTTCTAAGTGGGCACCGGGGGTGGCACCCAACATCATTAAGCGACGTCGATACTCAGGAGAGCATTGACGAAAGGCTTCAATTTTCGCTTTAGAGCCAACAGGCAGTTCGTTTAACAACATGGATTTGTCCTTTTCTTTTACGCTGCAACGTAGACGTTTTGGGCAGTTTGATAGTTCAAGCCAATTCGACTATCACCCACAGCCAACAATAACGGTGCGCCTTCATTGGCTTGAAGGATTTTGACCGTAACGCCACAACGCAAACCGAGCTGCGTTAAACGCGTTTGTTCGGCAATGTCGAGTTTGAGTCTGACAACCGTTGCGTTTCGAGACGTTCCTAATTGGGTTAAAGGTTGGATATGCATGGCAATAATCGAGAAAGTGGTTATTTTCTCGAATGTTATTGAGAATCATTATCGAATGCAATAGAAGATATCTATGGTTTTTCTCAATCTAATAGAAAATGATTAAATGAATTAAATTTGGGTAAATTTAAAATTGTCTTA
>DBFZTP010000050.1:0-8696 GCA_048520025.1 Candidatus Aphodousia sp. | reverse complement strand
TTAAATTCAATTCGCAACGGCGTACCGGCTAAATTGAATTGATCTCTAAACCACCCTTCGAGATAACGCTTGTAGCTATCAGGCACAGCTTGAAGGCTATTGCCGTGAATCACAACCACGGGCGGATTTTGACCGCCTTGGTGAGCATAACGCAACTTCGGACGCACACCCTTCACACGCGGAGGCGACTGACGTTGAACCGCTTCAATCAATGCGCGCGTCAATTTCGGCGTCGAAAGCTTAGAGAAGGCGGCCGCGTGAGCATCGCTCACAGCCTTCATCAAATGGTTCAAACCATTACGCTTTAATGCAGAAATGTGAATGTGACGAGCCCAATTTAAGAAATGCAACTTGTGGTCAATTTCTTCGTCAACACGGCTACGTTGATAACTATCCAACACTTCCCACTTATTGATGGCAACCACCAATGCACGACCGCTCTCAAGCACATAACCTGCGATATGAGCATCGTGCTCGGCAACGCCTTCGCTAGCATCTAACACCAACACCACAACGTTGGCATCGGCAATGGCTTGTAAGGTCTTAACAACCGAGAACTTTTCAATGGCTTCAAAGACCTTGCCCTTACGACGCAAACCAGCCGTATCAATCAAGGCATAGTCACGACCATCGTACTCGAAATCCACACGGATCGAGTCTCGGGTCGTGCCGGGCATATCGAAAGCAATCAATCGATCTTCACCCAAAAGGGCGTTAATCAACGTGCTCTTACCGGCATTCGGACGACCGGCAACAGCCACTTTCACGCGCGGTAACTTGCCGTCTTCAAGTTCTTCTTCAGGTTGTTCTTCCTCTTCCGGGCAGTGTTCGAGTGCCAATTCGATCAAATTGTGCACACCGTGACCGTGAGAGGCAGAAATCATATTGGGTTCACCCATGGCCAATTCATAGAATTCAGCAGCATGCGTGACATCCAAACCTTCGGCCTTATTAATTGCCAAAATCACCGGACGATGAGAGCGACGCAAATGTTGAGCAATTCGTTCATCATGAGGCGTTAAACCCGTACGGGCATCGACCACAAAAATAACGACATCGGCCTCTTCAATGGCTAGCTCTGCTTGGCTGGCCATGGCCTTGACGATGCCTTCACTCTTGACGGGTTCAAAACCACCCGTATCAACGACGATATAGGGACGCGGACCAACACGACCTTCACCGTATTGACGATCTCGCGTCAAGCCGGGAAAGTCTGCGACCAACGCGTCACGAGAACGCGTTAAGCGATTAAATAAGGTGGATTTACCGACATTCGGGCGACCCACTAATGCAATAACAGGAAGCATTGTTTACTTCACCTTGATGTAAGCAACTTCGCCTTCATCCGTTTGGAAGATGGCGCCTTGTTCATAGGGCTGAGGCGGAACAACAATGGCTCCGTCCAAATCAGTACGACCGATGATTTGACCGCTTTCAGGGTTAATAAAGTGCACATAGCCTTCGCTGTCGCCGGCTGCCAAAATACCGGCAAACGGCAACACGGCACGCACTCCGCGCCACTTCAAATCACCATTGCGCCAAATCGGCAAACCGCGTGTGCGATCAAAGGCATAAAGCTCACTTGCCGTATTAGCAACGTAGACGAAACGATCATCGGCTGCGGGTTGAGTCATTGCAGTGATGTCATGCGTCCAACGTAATTGACCATTTTGTGCGTTCATGCAAACCAAACGACCTTGGAAGGCAGATGCACAAAGAAGATCACCGTCAGCCATCGGCCAACCTAAAATATCCACTAAACGCTCAACTTCGGTAATGCCACGAGCTTCCGAAATCAACGTTTGCCAAACCGGACGACCTTCGGGCGAAAGACCCAAGAGGTAACCGTTACTTTGTCCCACCAAAATCATGGGACCAAAGAAGCGCATACCGGAGGCGCCCTTAACCGTCAAATTGGGAATTGAGCGTTGATAGCGCCACTTTTGAGCACCCGTCATGGCGTCAAAAGCCGTCACACGGGTATCGGCCGTACGAACGACAACCAAACCGTTACCGACCAAAGGAACGCTATCCATTTCGCTCGTCAGGAATTGACTCCAAAGCTTCTTGCCTTCAGCATCATAGACAATCAATTCGCCCTTTGTGGTTCCTAATGCGACGATGTAACCATCACTGCCAACGCCGGCTGCAATATCAGCAGGCGTCTCAACGCTCCAAACCGTATCACCCGTTTGAGCATCGAAACGATAAAGCGTATCACCACCGGCTGCGTAAACCGCTTGACCAACCACACTCGGGACCAAAAAGTTCGTAACACTTTCCCCTACTCCCTTACTCCAAACCACTTCGGGTTCGGCAATAGAGGTATAGTCTTCCAACTCTTTGGGAGCTTGAGAGCTCGGTGTACTACAAGCAGCTAAAAAGCATGCACTGGCTAAAGCCAACAATGTTTTTTTCATTCGCATAAGTCTTATGTCCGATAGCGATTATTCTTTTGATTGAGCATTAAGGCAAAGCTTGAAGCTTCAATTGCACAAAGCCCATCAAAGAGGGTTCGAGCGGATGCTTCAAGGCTTCTTCCCAGGCAGCGCGAGCAGCCTTCAAATCATTTTTGGCAAAATAGGCATCACCTAAGCGGTCTTGAACCAATGCCACTTGCTTATCCGTGGGCTTAGCGGCCGTCAAGTTTGCGATGGCATCGTCGTACTTCTTTTGATCCATTTGGAAACCGGCTAAACGCAAACGAGCCACCGCTTGGTATTCGGTGTACCCGGCTTCGTTTACAACCCACTTCAAAAGCGTTTCAGCCTTAGCGTCTTCGCCCTTCGTTTCAAAGTACTTGGCAGCGCTTAAAGCACCCATCGGGCCATAAACGGTAGAACCGGCATCATCAATTAAAGCATTTACGATCTTATCAACGGAGGCCACTTCTTGTTGAGCGGCAATGGCCGATTGCAAGGAACTGTAAGCCATGGAAGCATTTTCTGCCTGATGACGATCATACCACTTCATACCGTTATAACCGGCAAAGGCTAAACAAACAGCCGTTACCGCCGTCAAGGTGGCATTACCCCATTTTTCCCACCACGCTTTCAACTCGTCAAGGGACTCTTGTTCTTGTAAATCGTAAGCCATTGAATTATTCCTCGTCTAAGAATGCATTGTCGATATCGAGAAAATACGTAATTGCGTCATTCAAGTCAAGCGTTTCTTGTTGCATGAAACGTTCACCCTCA
The DNA here is from genome assembly GCA_048520025.1 of Candidatus Aphodousia sp. Lineage (GTDB taxonomy): Bacteria > Pseudomonadota > Gammaproteobacteria > Burkholderiales > Burkholderiaceae_F > Aphodousia. The sequence continues at coordinate 5,499 of DBFZTP010000050.1, read as the reverse complement.
GGACCGTACATACGCTTAACCGTAATCTTACGATTGGCGCATTCATCTTCGCCGCAAATCAATGCAAAGGTGGCACCCGATTGGTCAGCCTTCTTCATTTGGTTCTTGAAACTGCCTTCGCCCGCATGCACGATCACTTCGTAGCCACCGTCGCGAAGCATTTCGCCCACCAACATGGCGTACTCTTGCGTTTCGCCACCGGAGTGCAACACATAAAATTCCGTATCGGTCGTTTCTTCGTTAAAGCCACATTCGCGCATAACTTCGAGGACTCGTTCGACGCCCATGGCAAAACCCACACCCGGCGTGGGCTTACCGCCCAACATTTCAACGAGCGGATCATAACGACCACCACCACAAACCGTGGCTTGGGCACCTAACTTATCCGTAACCCATTCGTAAACCGTGTGGTTGTAATAGTCCAAACCACGCACCAAACGCGGGTTGATGTTGTAGTCGACTCCAGCCACACTCAACAAACGTTCCAAACGATTTAAGAAAGCAAGACTGTCTTCTTTGAGATAGTCAAGCAAACGCGGAGCGGCTTCAACCATGGCTTGCATTTCAGGATTTTTCGTATCCAAAATGCGCAACGGGTTAGCGTACAAGCGACGCTTGGCATCTTCATCCAAAATGTCTTGGTGAGCTTCAAAGTACTTGATCAAAGCTTCGCGGTGAGCCAAACGTTCATCCAAATTACCCAAGGAATTCAATTCCAAGCGCAACGGCAAAATTTCCAATTCATCAAAAAGGCGACGTGCCATCAAAATTTGTTCAACGTCAACGTCCGGCCCCTTAAAACCCAAAGCTTCGACACCCAGTTGATAGAACTGACGATAACGACCGCGTTGGGGACGTTCGTGACGGAACATCGGGCCAAAGTACCAAAGACGTTGCGGAGCGTTGTAGCAAAGATTATGTTCAATAACGCTACGAACGACGCCGGCCGTATTTTCAGGGCGCAAAGCCAATTCTTCACCGTTTAAGCTATCGGTAAAGCAATACATTTCCTTTTCCACGATGTCGGTCACTTCACCGATACCGCGTTTGAAAAGGGGCGTTGATTCAAGGATCGGCGTACGGATTTGCTTATAACCGTAACCTGCCAGGACAGCATTGGCCGTGTCCGTAAACACTTCCCAAATGTAGGAGTCGGCCGGCAGGATGTCATTCATGCCGCGAACACCGGCAATTTTTTGAACTTTAGCCATTTCAATCTTCTTTCAATAGATCAGTAAATTACTTACGAGCATAGTGCGAAAGCACATACTCTTCAATCATAGCGTGAAACTTCTCACTAATGGCGTGAGAATCTTGGGCTTCACCCTTAATTGTTCCAATTTTTTCGCCATCGACGAAAACCGGCGCAACGGGACTCTCCCCACAGCCGGGCAAGCTGATGCCGATGTTAGCGCTCTTACTTTCGCCGGGACCATTGACCACACAGCCCATCACAGCCACCACCATGCTCTCAAAGCCGGGGGCCGTCTCACGCCACTCGGGCGTTTTTTCACGCAAGAACGCTTGAGTATCGAGTGCCAATTGTTGGAAAAGGGAGCTTGATGTGCGACCACACCCAGGGCACGAGACCACCAACGGCATAAACGCACGCAATCCCATCGTCTGGAGAAGTTCTTGAGCAACAACCACTTCTTCAGTACGGGCTTTACCGGGCATGGGCGTAATACTCACACGAATCGTGTCCCCGATCCCTTCGCTCAAAAGCGTCCCCATGGCAACAGAACTTGCCACCACGCCCTTGGTGCCAATACCGGCTTCGGTCAAACCCAAATGCAATGCATAGTGACACTTCTGTGCCATTTCTCGGTAAACGGCAATGAGATCGGCAACTCCGCTCACTTTTGCCGAGAGCACAATCTTATCTGCCCCGAGACCTAACGTCTCTGCGTATCGGGCCGACTCAATGGCAGAGGCCACCAGCGCATGGCGCAACACTTCCGTGGGCGTCTCAGGCATGCCCTTTTGACGATTTTCATCCATCATACGGGACAAAATTTGAGGATCCAACGAACCGCCATTAACACCGATACGAACCGGTCGATCGTTTTTGATCGCCACTTCAATCATCTTGGCAAAGTTTTCTAAACCTCGTTCCCCTTTGCCAACGTTACCGGGATTGATGCGGTACTTCGACAAGGCAAGAGCGCACTCAGGCACCTCGGTTAAGAGTTTATGGCCGTTATAGTGAAAATCACCCACTAAAGGTACCGTGCAACCAACTTCATCAAGACGCTTGCGAATGTCCACAACGGCACGAGCTGCTTCCGGCGTATTGACCGTCAAACGAACCAATTCACTGCCTGCGCAAGCCAATGCCAACACTTGTTCAACCGTTGCTTCAATGTCGGTCGTTGGCGTATTGGTCATCGACTGAACACGAATCGGACTCTCAGAGCCAATCGTCACATCACGATCGGCATAGCGAACATGGACGGTTTGCGTTTGATGACGAGCCTTAAAAACTTCCATGACGGCCTCGATTAGTTTTCTTTCACCAAGAACGTTGCGCGAGCCTTTTGTTCCGCTAAGCGTTCAGCTCGACGCGTTTTGTCTTTAATGTTGCCGGCCAATTGACCACAAGCGGCATCAATATCATCCCCTCGCGTCTTACGAATCGTTGTGACAATACCTTGCCCCATCAAGTAGTCTTGAAAAGCCTTCACATCCTTGACATCGGGCTTTTTCAAATCGCTATCCGGGAACGGATTAAAGGGAATCAAGTTGAACTTACAAGAAACCCCGCGAACCAACTTTGCCAATTGTTTGGCGTGCATCAATTGGTCGTTCACGCCACCCAACATGATGTATTCAAACGTGATGTAGTCGCGCGGTGCATATTGCAAATAGCGCTTACAAGCCGCCATCAAATCCGCCAACGGGTGCTTGCGGTTAATGGGCATAATCATGTCACGCAATTCATCCGTGGGCGCATGCAAAGACACGGCCAATGCCACTGGCACGGCTTGCGCAAGCTTATCCATTTGAAGCGTCAAACCACAGGTGGAAACCGTGACGCGACGGCGACTTAAACCGTAACCATTGTCATCGAGCATGAGCTTCAAGGCAATGATCACGTTATCCAAATTCTGTAGCGGTTCCCCCATCCCCATCAGCACAACGTTACTGATGATACGATCGGCGGGATCGGTGATACCGGCATCGGCACGAAGCGTTTTTTCTGCGTGCCAGAGCTGACCGATAATTTCGGCAGCTGTTAAATTCCTGTTAAAGCCTTGCTTACCCGTCGAGCAGAATAAGCACCCCATGGCGCAACCGGCTTGTGTGGAAATACACAACGTACCGCGGTCGTCTTCAGGGATAAAAACCGTTTCAACGGCATTGCCGTTGCCCAAGTCAAAAAGCCACTTGCGAGTACCGTCCGTACTCACCTTGTCCCAAATCGGTTTCGGCGCACGAATCTCACATTCGTTTAACAACTTTGCACGAAAACTTTTGGCTAAATCGGTCATGTTTTCGATCTCGCCTTCGCAGTGGCGATGGATCCAACGCAAAAGCTGAATGGCGCGAAAACGCTTCTCCCCCAGACTCTCGCAATAGGCAATCAAACCTTCACGATCCATGTTTAAAAGATTGACTCGATTAGCGGTATCCATAGGACAAAAACTTAAAAAATTGGGTTAAATAAAAACGCAAAAAGTTCGAGAAAGCCTCGAACCCGAAAACAACTCAAAGAAAGCATCACCGCCTCTGTGCGAGACGGCGACACTTTAACCATTTTGATGCGAATTACTTACCGCAGCAGCAACCGCAGCACTTGCGTTCGCAGATTGCCAACGTCGGGAAGAAGTAAGCAATTTCAACGGCAGCCGTTTCAGGAGCGTCAGAGCCGTGAACGGCGTTAGCGTCGATGCTTTCAGCGAAGTCAGCGCGGATCGTACCGGCTTCAGCCTTCTTCGGGTCGGTAGCGCCCATCAATTCACGATTCTTGAGGATGGCGCCTTCGCCTTCCAACACTTGAATCATAACGGGACCAGAGGTCATGAAAGCAACCAAGTCCTTGAAGAAGGGACGTTCTTTGTGAACGGCGTAGAAGCCTTCGGCTTCAGCTTGAGAGAGTTGACGCATTTGAGCGGCAACAATCTTCAAACCAGCGTTTTCAAAACGCGTGTAGATTTGACCGATCACGTTCTTAGCAACTGCATCAGGTTTGATGATAGAAAGGGTGCGTTCGATAGCCATTGGTATATCCCCCAAATAGTTAATAAAAGTTGATGACAATCCTCAAAGCAAGAGGCTCTTAGGATCATCAGAAATTTCTCGAATCGTCAAGGGATTGCCCCCTTGCGTTCAGTCAGTTGGATTTTAGCAGAAAGCAACGCCTCGCTCAGGCAAAAATTATTACCAAAATCAACAAAAACTTGAAAAAATCGGCTCAAAGTTTTTCTACTCTGAGCCGATCTCAATTTTTAAACGTTTGACAATTCATCTTCAGTCAACACTTGAAGTCGTGTTCTTCAACACGAGATTAAACCAACTGAGCTAAGGCTTGACAGCGCTCACTTGCCTAAGGCGTAAGGATTTAGTCACTCATCGTCAAATCCTTCTTCTTTAAAGGCTAGTTTTACTTGATTAAGTCGTTTTCTCGTAACCAAGCTCGGACAAACGAACTATTTTTGCGAACACTACCGTACGTTGTAAAGTGCGTCCCCAGGCGAGTATTGGGCAACAAAGCTTCAAAGTCTTCACGCGTGTGCATCAAGCCGCCACCAAGTGGGTGAAAGCAACACGAAAACATCGTAATCATCAACATTGATTGTAACGGGTTTGATTGGGCGCACAATGTTATTGTCCAACTCATACTTCACAACTTCAGTCGACTTTTGATAGTCAGACGGATACGGCTCTATCGGTTCAATTCTGAAAAGATCAGCATCCTTAAAATTCGCAACGCTTTCGGCCAAACTTTTTGTGTTACCGCTTTTAGAAAAATAAATGACAGCGACACGTTGGTTTGCAGACGTTGGTGCGATTTGGGCGTGTACCCCACTGGGCATCAATTGTGCAGTCATGGTTGCGCGTGACTACTCCCTCGTCTAAAGACGAAGGCTTCTTGTTTCAACGGCCGTTGCATCGTTTTCGCAATGACTGACACAGCCTCCACAAGCAGAGACGGATAGCCCTTCCGCCTTTAATTTCAAAAGTCCTTGCTTTTGGATATTGATCGCCGCGTTATGATCTCGATCATGCGCGGCTCCACAAACCGGGCAAGTCCACGCTCGGATTGATAGTGGCAAATCATCCAATTTGTACCCACAGGCACTACAAGTCTTTGACGATGGATAAAAACGATCCATTTCAATTAATCGTTTCCCTTGGCGTTTTAACTTGTAAGCAAGCAAGGTGAAAAATCCACCCCAAGCCACATCGGCAATGCTCTTGGCTAGATGGTGATTTCTCATCATGTTCTTCGTTGATAAACTCTCAATAGCAACCGCTTGGTTTTCGTCAGCTACACGT
>DBFZTP010000049.1:0-7711 GCA_048520025.1 Candidatus Aphodousia sp. | reverse complement strand
CCTTTCGAAAGAAAACAAAGGGCTTTGTTTTCAAACTCTGATGTTATGTGGAGAGAAAGGATTATGCCGAAAAAGATTCACAATCTTCCGATTACGGGGATTGCCAGTTTTGCAAAATATCCGATTTGTACGAACCTTGACGACCTTGATGATGTCGACGTTTGCGTGATGGGTATTCCTTACGATATGGGCGCTCCCTATTTGAGTGGCTGTAAATTCGGCCCTCGCCGTATTCGTGAAGTGTCTTGCCATTATGGCCGAGGTGGCGCAGGGTTCTGGGATCCGGAACGTTTGGAACAATACCTTGAAGCTCCTGTAAAAGTTGTGGACGCCGGTGACGTGGATATGGATCCGATGTATTTCATGGAGTCGTTTGCTAACGTCGAAGAAGCGGTTCGCAAAATTATTTCTAAGGGCGCCATCCCCGTGATGATGGGCGGTGACCACTCTGTCACGATTCCGACGGCTAAAGCATTGGATATGTATGACGACCTCTGTGTTATTCAATTCGATGCCCACTTAGACTTTGGTATGCGTACCTACACCAATGGCAGTCCGATGCGCATGATTTCTGAAATGCCGCACTTCTCCAAGATGTGTCAAATCGGTATGCGTGGTTTGGGAAGTAACACCCGCGAAGACTTCCAAGCAGCTTACGATTACGGTTCTGTTGTTATTCCTGCCCGCAAGGCTTTGGAAATGGGCGCTCAAGAAGTTCTTAAACAAATTCCGAAGGCTAAGAACTATTTCGTTACTATCGATATTGACGGTTACGATATGAGTACGGCTCCGGGTGTTGGTTCTCCTTCTCCTGGTGGCTTGAATTACGTCTTTGTCACTGATGTTTTGGAAGGCATTGCCAAGATGGGTAACGTTGTTGCTTTCGACTTGGTTGAAGTAGCACCTCAATACGATCCCAGCGGTATTACGCCTCGCTTGGGTGCAATGACCATGTTGGCATTCATGGGCTTTATTACCAAAGAACGTGAAAAGAAGGGTCAGCTTAAACATCAATTAAAGAAGTGAACTCTTAATCGTCGATGAGTTCAGACTCCCAAATTCTTGGTTGAATTTGGGAGTTTTGTCATTAAGAAATAACAAAATACATGCGAGCTTTAGTTTCGCTAAGAAGTTAGGGGAGTTTTTGGCTTAAATATCGAATTAGTCGTTCATGCCATTCATTGCTTTTGTCACCGAAGGTCTGTAGAAATTTTTTCTTAGGAATATCCCAAATCGTTGTTGTGGGCGGAATAAGTTTAAGGAGCGCTTGTTTTTCAGACTTATGCGTATGTTGATCGTGCTCTGGATAAATGAGCAATAGTGGGACTTTAACATTCGAGATAATCTTGGCAGGTTCGTGAGTAAAGGTAATGAGTTGTGAAGCTGCGATATGCCCCAAAACCGGTCCCCAGCGGTCAACAATCCAACCTTTTCTTGTGCAGTAAGGCGACTCGAGAATCAGAGCATCTATCAAATCTGACTCTTCTTCGTATAGTTGTAGTGCGGCATCGCAACCAACGCCCTGAGCAAACAATGCGACTTTAGGGGAGAAATAGTCACTTTGTTTCCACCAATCAAAAGCAGCTTGAGTATCTGTATAAAGTCCATCAAGTTGAGTTTTCCCCGAGCTTTGACCGCAACCGGCATAGTCAAACATAACAACCTGATAACCCTCTTGGCAAAGAAAAGCAACTTGAGGCAGATTGAACTCAAGATTAAATATTGCAGGGTGACAATAAAAGACAGTCCCTTTGATTGCATTGTTTTTTGGTAATAAGATTTGTCCGTGAATGTCATCTGAAGTTTTCGAAAGACACTGAAATAAGTGACAATCCAAACCGTAATGTCTGGCCTGCCAATAAGAACGATTGTCAACACTAAAAAATGCGTTCTCAGCAATACGATGTAAAAGATTCATTCTTATTACTCTTTAGTAAAAAGGCCCGCCAAAACAATTGTTTTGACTGGCCTTTGGGGGATTATTCGATTAAATAATTCTTTTTAATAGCCAATCATTAATACCATCAAGTAAGCCGTAGCTACTGAGATGACAGCCATTAAAAGTCCGGGAATTTGCATGGAGTGGTTAAACACAAATTTTCCAATCGTTGTTGTTCCCGAACGATCCATAGCGACAGCGGCTAAAGCAGGACCAGAAGTGGGGAGTAGGAACAAACAGTTCACAGCTGGGAACATCGCGATTAAGAGCATCGGTGGAATGCCGAGCGCAAATCCCAACGGCATAACCGCACGAGTCGTAGCGCCTTGACTGGCTAATAAAGCGGACATGGCAGCAAGAACGACAGCGAATAAGAGCGGAATTGTTTGTGCGAGTTGACCGGCAAATTCCATGAAGAACTCACGGTTAGCGGTAATGAAAGAGTCAGACATCCAGGCGATACCAAAGACGGCCGCTAATGCGACAACACCGGCGTTGAGAATGGGACTTTTAGCGATTTTCGCAACGTTGGGTTTACAAATGGCACACATAATAGCGCCAGCGGCTAACATGATGGCCTCGATGACCAATGACATACCGACCGCTTTCGTTTGGCCCGGTAAAACACGTAATTCAGGAAAGAACCCCGCCATCACGATGACAAGAATGGCGCCAAAGAAGATAAAGACAGAGATGTAAGCTTCTCTAGGTAATTCTTTTTCTTCAAAGGGCGTGGGAGGTGTGACTTCACCTGCTTCGACGCGAGCTAAATAGACTTGATCGTCTTTGAGTTCTTTCCCACGAAACATACAAATGATGGAGGCCAACACCACGCCAATCAAGCAAGACGGGAAGGTGATCATCAAAATGTCTCCAAGTCCTAATTCCGGATGACCATTTTGAGCCAATAAACCAATCATGGCAGCGGTTGCTGCTGAGATCGGGCAAGCGGTAATACCAACTTGACCGGCAACTGCAGCACCTGCCATAGCTCGTTCTGGACGAACGCCTGCGTTATAGGAAACTTCATAAATAACAGGAAGAATGGCATAAACAGCATTGCCAGTACCGGCAAAGAACGTTAAGAAGAAGCTGACAACAGGAGCGACAATTGCAACGTATTTTGGATTTTTGCGAATGATGCGAGCGGCGAGGCGAACCAGAATGTCAAGACCGCCCACGCTTTCCATACAGGCTGCACACATACATACAGCGAAGATGATTAACATTACGTCAATCGGAGGTGCTGTTGGGAAAACGCCAAAACCGACGGCCAAAACGACCAAACCTAAACCACCCCAGAACCCTAGAGCAACTCCACCGAAACGCACGCCGATCAATATGGCTGCGAACAGAATAATAAATTCAATCAAGATTGTCATAAAGTTACAAAGGCCGCACTAATGGCATTGTCCAATAGGGCGACTACTCCCCAGTTAACTTAACCAAATCACTAAAGATTAGTGACTGCCATGACCGGAAAAGTCCTCGATGAAATGGGACATAACCGGAATATGTCTTCTTGGATAAGACAACAGCTCAGGCAGAGAAGAGAGAGTCGAGGGTCATTGTCTATCCAATTTGACATAGACCTATTCTGACAAGGGACTTCATTGATTCACAGTGATATTAGGTACGCCTACGATTGAGCATAACTATTATTAATAGTTGGATTGTTTAATTGTTAACCTATTGATATAAAACAATAATATTCTTCAGTTTTTGAACAAACGAAAAGCCCTGCTTTTCGGGCAGGGCGATGAGAAAGCTGACGCTAAAATTGAATTAAGCAATAAAGGTTTGAAGTGTTTTTTCTAACTTCTTTTTGGCTTCTAAAACTTTATTCTCACGCTCTGACAATTCTTCTTTGTCTTGATCAAGATGGCGTTGACTTAGCTTTAATTGGCGAGAAACTTCTTCGGGCGCCGTGCCTCCAACGCATTTTTTCGCATGGGCAATTTTCACTGGATCTAAAGCATTACGAACATCTTCGTCTGTCATGGTTGTTGTGCGACCAAACAAGTTCATAAAGATAGGATTGACGACTTCAGTACCAATTTCATTGGCTTTCTTATTGTGTTCAATCATGTAGGCAACCACTTCTGCAACAATATCGTGAGCCATACGGAAACTGATTTGATCGTGACGAACCAGGTCATTGGCTAATTCCGTAACGGTGCAGAAGTTACCTTGTGCCATTGTTAGCATGCGTTCTTTTTTGACGCTGATTCCTTTGACACTGATTTCCATGAGTTCGCACATTTTCTTCATCTCTTCTAGGCCAGGGAATAGGTAAGTAGCGGCTTCGCCACAAACTTCTTCGCTGTGAGAATAAATGGTACTTTTCATGACGTTTAAAGAACTGATAAAGAAACCCTCGATGTGAGCGGCTTTAGCTTTAATGCGTTCAAGCACCCAAGGGTTTTTCTTTTGCGGCATGATCGAGGAGCAAACTGAGCAACTGTCAGAGACTTCAATGTAGCCGTACTCGGGTGTTGACCAAACATAGAGGTCTTGGCAGAAACGACTGATGGTATTGGCTGAAATAGAAAGAGCTGCAAGAATATCTGTAGCAAAATCTCGAGAAGCCACACAGTCAATAGAGTTGTCCATCGGTTTATCAAACCCTAACAGGTCAGACGTATATTGTCGGTCAATAGCCCAAGTCGTAGATCCCATGGAACCGCCCCCTAAAGGGCAAATGTTCAATCCTTCGAAGGCGTGAGCCAGTCGGTGATAATCGCGATCTATGGCATTTAAAATGGCTGAACAGTAATGGGCAAAAGTAATGGGTTCAGACGGTTGCATATGGGTGTAGCCCGCAAAAACAGCATCTTGATTCGCTTTTGCCATTTCAATAATCGCTTGACGCATGCGGTTGTAAGACTGGCAGATATCAAAATAAGTTTGACGGACAGACAAACGAGCACAAGTAGCATAGAGGTCGTTGCGAGAGCGGGCCGTGTGCTGTTGTCCACCGATTTCAATCCCAACCTGTTCAATCAGATAGGCTTCCAAATTGAAATAGAAATCTTCACGATCGGGTTCAATCGTAAAGGTTGGGCTCTCTCCCATCGAGGCCATATCGGCATTGCATTTTAGGATGGCTTGGGCGACTTCTTTTTGGATGATACCTTGCTTGGCAAGCATTAAAACGTGGGCTTTGTTGCAGTCCAAAAAGGCTTGAAAACGATATTTGATGTCGTTGCGAATACCTGGTTCAATCAAATATTTGACTACGAGCGGATCAGGTGCGCCTTTGATCTTACCGCGATGAATCTTTTCAGCCATTATTTTTCTCCCAAGACAATTGAGAAAGAGTTTTCTCTTTATTTCATTATCTAAGAATGTCAACAACTTGTGTCAAATATAAGTCATGCTGATACTGAGACCTTGGTTGTGTTAATGATTCTGAACTTATTCAAATCTAAATTGACCTTCAGTCCAAGGAATCATTTCGGTCATTTTAGGAACAGCTTGATCAATAAGCGCTCGACGACAAATCACTTTGAGTTCATCGACAAACACCTTGGGCATATCTTTTTTCCAAACGATATAAACCTTACGTTTTGTACAAGGTTCAGGCGCAGGAATGAGTGAAACCTGGTCTAAAAGATCTTTGGCTAAAAGAGCGGTAATCGGTTGAGTCAAGCACCAACCCATGCCAGCTGCGACAAGCGCGAAAACCAATTGGTTATCATCAACAGAAAATCGTTTTGGGAGATTTAAATTGGCGTGTCTCAGGATTTTTTCTCCCTGTTCTCCAGAACCCGTGTTACTCGTGTATCTCACCATGGGAAGTCCGCAAAAATTTAAGTTTTCCCAAGTCCAAGTGAAGTGTGAATTAACAAGAGTCTTGGGCATCATGACAATGTGAGGTTCCGTGTAAATCAGTTCGCGTTCCAAATTTTCGGCATCAAAATGATGACCGGTGGCGATAATGCAGTCGACGCGGTCTTTTAAAAGTTCTTGGTAGAGGTGATCTGAAGTACCACTTCTGAGTTCCACATAACGTCCTTGATTGACTAAACCGGAGATAATTTCGGGGCCAACAACTCGACCGATCGACTCAATGACACCAATACACACGGAAGTTTGAATGAAATTTTTGGTATGAATGGCATCAAGCGTTGTTGCAAATTCTCCAATTTGATGAAGGATTTGATCTCGAAGGGCTATGGCTTCTTGCGTTGGACTCAAAGGACGTACGGAACGATCAAAAAGATCAAATTGGAGTTGTTTTTCCAAGTTGGCAATGCACTGACTAACGGCGGACTGAGTAATGCCGAGTTGTTTTGCGGCCTCCGTGAAACTGCGATAGACGCAAACGGCATAAAAGATTCTGGCGCTTTGATTAAAGAAAATGGAATTCAACGAGGGATCAGAAGTCTTATTTTTCATAGGTGCAACCTTTATTTGTCAGTGAAGTCGTATTGATTAACGAGGAGGTTTCGTTAGTCACTGTTTCAGAGGCTCATTTACGACAGATTAGGGATGACAACGATTCTACAATGAACAATTTTTTTAATTGTTTCCAATGAGTTACAGAAAACTGAACATTTTGCTTTGCATGTTCATGTCTGATGCCGATGTCATTAATAAATGAGTTTTTTTCACCTCTATTTCCACGAAAGACGAAACCGTTAAAGGATAATGTCACTTACAATTTTTACGGCAAATGCGATATTTCTTTCCTCAGATTGCAGTTTCTCTAAAGGCTTGTTCGAGCGTTTTGAAAAAGTCCCGATATGCATACACACATCGGGACCTAAGCACAGTAAAAGGATCGATGTTGAATTATCGATGTAAGCAATATGCTTACGACTTGATTTGTAATAGCAAATCTTCGGTTATGAAAGAAGTATTGATTTTTCATAGGGTTAGCTATTAGAAAAACTTATGAATTAAACAATGTTGTAATATGCATTGGCAAAGGCAGAAAAACGAGACAATAGAAATGAAAACCTTTCCAGACATAAATGCTTTAGCCATGTACGTGGCGTTAGTGCAAACGAAAAGTTTTAAGGAAGCCGCAAAAGAGTGTGGCGTGACGCCGTCGTCTGTGTCTCAAGCTGTTCGAACGTTAGAAGAACAGTATCAGGTAGTACTCATTGATCGTTCAGTGCGACCCATTGGCGTGACGCTACAAGGTCGAAACTTTTTCAAGTCAGCTCTCACGATTGTTGAAAATGCCAAAGCGCTTAAGCAGTCGGTGCTCATTGGAAGCGACTTTTACCCAAGTTTGCGATTAGGTGTCTCAGAATCCGTGAGTGCCACTATTATTCCGTGGCTTTTGCCACTGCTACGCAAAAAAGTACAAAACATCACCGTGACGACCGCGATGACGCATCGTCTCTCAGAAGGTTTTCTGCAAGACAATTTTGATATTTTTATAGAAACAGCTGTAAAACCTCTGGTTTTAACCAGAGGATATAAGGCGCGAATCCGAAGGATTTGTTAAACATAACATTTTAGAAGATTTTGCTAAAAAGTATTGTTTTTAGATGTTGCAATTTGATAGAATCAATCTATGACCTTGAAAGCCTATCGATATCGCCTCCATCCTAACGCTGTTGAACAAAATAAACTTGCTCAACATTTTGGTTGTGCTCGGTTGGTTTTTAATCTCTTTCTTGAAGCAAATCAAAAAGCATACAAAGAAACGGGTAAGGGGATTAAACCTTACACCTTCATCGTTTCGCTTCCCCAACTCAAAAAATCTGAAAAATTTTCGTTTCTTAAAGAGGTGAATTCTCAATCGCTTCAATCGTC
>DBFZTP010000048.1:0-11904 GCA_048520025.1 Candidatus Aphodousia sp. | reverse complement strand
CGCCAAAATGACAGAGTCTTTTTTGATCAGAGTGATCAGTTAGTGATTAAGCGCGCTTTTCCAAAAGCGGTTCCGTGCAACCGTCGACACCAACCAATGCTAAACTCGTCAACATAGCCAATTGCGGGCCGAGGTAAGCATCCACAGGTTCCCACCATTCCTTGACGTTGTGGTTGAAACCTTCCTTACCGCCACCGCCTAACGTCGTAGCCGGAACACCCTTGTTCACAGCAACGTTATGGTCGGTAGAAGCAAATGCATAGGAATAAAGCGGGATACCCAAAGCAGCCATAGCACCGCGAGCAGCTTGAAGGACGCTTACGTCATCGGCTTGACCGCCACCCGGACGATGACCGATCGGTTCGAGCGTCAACTTAACGCCATCTTCATCCTTGTAGCCCCAACGAGCGTTTTCATCCTTAGCGGCTTGTTCGAAGATCGGGAGAATTTGAGCTTCCAAATCGTCCAATTCTTGAGCGCCGGCGCTACGCATATCCAATTCCATTTCGACATGAGCAGCGATGGAGTTAACCGTCGTACCACCTTGGATCGTACCGCACGTGAACGTCGTCTTCGGATCAGACTTCGTTTCAACATCAGCTACCTTAGCAATGGCGCGACCCATAGCGTGGATAGCGGACGGCGTACCGAAAGCATTCCAAGAGTGGCCGCCAGGACCATCAAAGTGAACACGATAGCGCTTAGAACCCGTTGCACCACGCAAAACGCGATTAACGTTCACGCCGTCAACAGAGATAAAGCCATCGATTTGAATACCGGACTTGTTAAACAAGTACTTGGAACCGCGGAGGTCACCGTTGCCTTCTTCACCAACGCTGCAAACAAAGAGGATGTCACCGACCGTTTCGATCTTGAATTCTTGCAACGTACGCAAAACTTGCAAAATAGCTGCCAAACCACGAGCATCGTCACTGATGCCAGGAGCCAAGTAGCGATTACCTTCCTTGCGAACCTTAACATCCGTACCAGCCGGGAAAACGGTATCCAAGTGAGCCGCCAAGACCAACGTCGGACCATTGCCCTTACCGGCACGGCGAGCCAAAACGTTACCTTCTTCGTCAATCGTTGCCGTTAAACCTAACTCTTCAAAACGACGAGCCATGTCCTTAGCACGAACTTCTTCATGGAAAGGAGGGGCCTCCACTTCCGTGATAGCCACTTGGTCGGCGATGGTCTTTTCATCATCGCGCTTGACTGCTTCAATAGCAGACTTAATGGTTTCACAAGCAGACAGAGTGTCCAAAGCTGCTTGGACATGAGCCAACAAAGGCGGCATTTCCAACGGCTTGGCATTGACGGGATTGTCCATTTTAGACTCCTAATGTAATTGAATTTTCTCGCACTTTTTTATCTTGCGAGCCCATCTATTGTAACAGTTAAGAGCGACAATCTTAACTGCATCAAGTCAAGGGTTAACGCTTAAGTTTCGAAAAGGCATTGGCCATTGCACCCAACGTAGGACGAGTATCCCTCATCGGACGTTGAACTTTGGGTTTTGCGACCCCTTGACGAGTACTGGAGCCCGACTTCATTGACAACGAAATACGATTTCGTGACACGTCTACTTCCAAAACCTTGACTTTGACAATCTGCCCAACACGAACCACTTCTCTCGGATCTTTAACAAAATGGTTAGACAGTTCAGAAACGTGAACCAAGCCATCTTGATGCACACCGATATCAACAAAAGCACCAAATGCGGCCACATTGGAAACAACGCCTTCGAGTTCCATTCCTACCTTCAAATCGGAAACCGACTCGACACCTTCTTTAAACTCAGCCATTTTAAATTCCGGACGCGGATCTCGACCCGGCTTTTCCAACTCTTGGAAAATGTCCAAAACGGTTGGCAAACCGAATTGCTCGTCCGTGAAGTCTTGGGCTCTGAGCTTGGATAAAACCTCGTGATTCCCAATCAATTCTTTAGAGCTCAATCCCGTTTTTTCCAAAATGCGAGCAACAACCGGATAGGCTTCCGGGTGAACAGCCGAGGCATCTAAGGGATTTTCACCGTTATTAATACGCAAAAAGCCCGCAGATTGTTCAAAAGTCTTCGCACCAAAACGGGGCACCTTCATCAACTGAGCTCGATTTTCAAAGCTACCCATATTGTTTCGGAATAAAACAATGTGTTCGGCAGTGTTTTTCGTAAGGCCAGAGACGCGTGCCAAGAGTTCAGCACTTGCGGTATTGAGGTCAACACCCACGGCATTTACACAGTCTTCAACGACAGCTTCCAACTTATGGGCCAAATGGGTTTGGTTAACATCGTGTTGATATTGACCGACACCAATAGCTTTAGGATCAATTTTGACAAGTTCTGCCAAAGGATCTTGTAAGCGTCGAGCGATGGAGACCGCCCCTCGATAACTCACATCCATATCGGGAAATTCCTTCGCCGCCAATTCGCTTGCAGAGTACACACTAGCGCCTGCCTCACTCACGACCACCTTCGTTAAATGCAATTCCGGATGGCGACGAATTAAGTCCGCTGCTAATTTATCCGTTTCGCGACTGGCGGTGCCATTACCGATCGAAATGAGTTGACTACCATGACGCTTAGCTAACTGAGCCAAAATTTCAATTGAGCGATCCCAATCACGACGCGGTTCATGAGGATAGATAACCCCTGTATCCAAAACAGCACCGGTGGCAGAAATCACAGCAACCTTCACGCCCGTTCGAAGTCCCGGGTCTAACCCAATGACACCCTTTTGACCAGCTGGAGCTGCTAACAACAAATCTTTCAAGTTAATACCAAAGACGCGGATTGCCTCTTCTTCAGCTCGATCTCGCAACGTTGCAAAGAGTTCACTTTCGATATTAAGGCTAATCTTGACTCGCCATGTCCAACGGCACACATCAAGAAGCCAAGTATCTGCCGCTCGCCCCAAATCTGAAATACCGAAATGCTCCGCAATAATCGTTTGACAGGGATGAATCTTTCGCGCTTCCTCTTCTTCGGTCAATTGAACAGAAATCTTTAACACACCTTCTTGTCGACCTCTAAACATAGCTAAAGCTCGATGCGAAGGGACGGCAGATAACTCTTCGTCATACTCAAAATAGTCTTTGAACTTTTCCCCTTCAGCTTCTTTACCTTCGACAACTTCTGAGACAATGAAACCGTTTTTGTTCATGAAAGCACGAACGCTGGCCAAAAGCTCAGCATTTTCGCTAAAGCGCTCGGCCAAAATATCTCTTGCTCCGTTTAAGGCATCTTTACTGGTTTTGATGCCCTTTTCCTCATTCACATACTTTTGAGCTTCAGTATCGGGCTCAAGTGTGGGCGATTGATAAAGACTATCAGCCAATGGTTCAAGTCCAGCTTCTTTGGCGATTTGCGCACGGGTACGGCGACGAGGTTTAAACGGCAAATAAAGGTCTTCAATCGTTTGTTTAGTCTCTGCTGCCGTTAAAGCCTCACGAAGCTCCTCGGTTAACTTTCCTTGTGATTCGATGGAATCCAACACCGTTTGACGACGCTCTTCTAACTCAGTGAGATAGGTCAAACGTTCTTCTAAAAGACGTAATTGTCCATCATCCAACCCTCCCGTTACTTCTTTACGGTAACGTGCAATAAAGGGGACGGTAGCACCCGATTCAAGTAAATCAACTGCGGCTTGGACCTGAGCTTCTCGGGCCGAGATGTCTTTAGCCAACGTCGTGGTAATACGTTGTTGGGCTTGAGAGGATAAATTCATAAGGGAATCTTTCAAAAAGAAATTCACCAGCCCCCGATGAACTGGTGAAATACAGAAAATAACGATTAATGCGTCAAAGTCAAATCATGAGCACTTTGGCGAATCATATCAACCAAATCTCGATCTTTTTGCTCATACGCTTGTTTTCTTAACTGCAGATAAATGTCTTGTGTGGGCGCTTGCGCGACATCTTCTTCATAAATAAAGCGCAAAAAGAAATAACCCGCTTCACCAGGGGATTCGATCTGAATCGTAAAGCGGCTAGCAGGATAATCTTTACTTCCTTTCACATCGGTAATGACAGCGTGCCCTACGTCAAATGTGACCGTATCGGAAACAATTAAACCACCAAAATCCAACTCGCGCTTTAAAAGTAGTTGCTCATTTTCGTAATGCTCTGTAATTGAACATTGTTTCATCACCTCCACATACTCCGTGGGATGACGAGCAAAATGCTCCAAATGGCGCCAAAGCATCGAGGAGTCAAAAATCCCTGCCAAATCATCTTGAGGGTTACTCACCTCGATGATATGTTCATGAATCTTAAGCATACGTTTTTGCCTTCTTTAACTTTTCTTCAAGCCAGAAACTATACCGTGACATTACAAAACTGCCAAAGAAGTAAATAGCCGCAATAAAGATATAGCCTTCGATGAAGAATTGACGCCACTGCGGGTCACCTAAAGCTAAACGCAACGCCCCGGTTAAGTCATACATAGACACAACCGTCACTAAAGACGTATCCATAAAGGTTGACAACAAACTATTCACAAACGCCGGAATAACAGCAACCAAGGCCTGAGGAAGAATAACGTAGACATAAACTTGCCACGTCTTTAACCCTAAGGAAGCAGCGGCATTAAACTGCGCCTGCGGAATCGTCTGTAAGCCCCCACGGACGGTTTCTGCCATGTAAGCCGCTTGGAAAAGCGAAATCCCCAAAGCAATGCGCCAGAATGCGTCAAACTTCCATCCAGCCGGCAAAATGAGAGGGAAGATATAAGTGGCAACAAACAAAACTGTGATCAGAGGTACACCTCGAACCAGTTCAATGTAACCCGTACTGAGAATGCGCAAAACGGGCATACGGGAACGACGCCCTAAAGCCAACAAAATCCCGAGAGGTGCAGAGGCTGTCATCCCGATAATCGTTAAGATCACGGTTAAAGGCAGACCGCCCCACGCGTCGGAATCAATAGGCGTTAAACCGAAGACACCACCGGCCATCATCGTAAAGAAAAAGCCCAATGCCAACACCCAACCGGCCAAAATCAGTTTGGCACCCTTTCTTGTCCACAAGTAAGGAATGGCCGAGACGACTAACATCAGCACCACGACAGCCGTACCTAATCCGGCACGCCAATGCTCTTCATAAGGAAAGCGACCAAACAAAATCAAGCGCCATTTCTCGGTCACAAAACCCCAGCATGCGCCGTCGGCTTGACGACACAATTCGAGATCGGGCGCTGTGACGGCATTAACCACCCCCCAACTGGTCAAATTCAAACCCAAGAAAAACAACACACCAACGATAACCAGCGTCACCACGGTTGAACCAACGGACGAACAGTATTGACTTCTTAAGTTCTGTAGGAGCGTATTGGATTGCTTCATAGTGCGCTCCTTACTTGGGGGCCGCTGTGACACGTGCATTTAAGGCATTCATCACAACAGCAATAATAAGATTAAGAAAGAGGTAAACCACCATGATCAAGACAATGGCTTCAAGTGCTTGCCCCATAATCACAATCGAAGTGTTACCAACACTGACGATATCCGGATAACCAATAATGACCGCCAATGATGAGTTCTTCGTTAAATTCATGAATTGACTGGCCAAGGGCGGGATGACTAAACGCAACGATTGCGGCAAAACAACATAGCTGATGGTTTGCAAACGCGTCATCCCCAAAGCCTCCGAGGCTCGCCATTGATTTTGAGGAACGGCCAAAATCCCGGCTCGAACAATTTCAGCAATCGATGCCGAGGTAAAAGTTGTCAAACCTATCCAAAGGGTAAGAAATTCAGGTGTGGCCGCTGCGCCACCGGACACCATAAAGCCGTCCATTCTTGGTTGGCTCCAACCAAAAACACAGCCAAAAATAAACCAAACAAAAAGCCCAACTAAAACACCGACTCCCAAACCCAAAAGGGTTGCCATCAGACTAGTGACGCGTTGAATGTAAAAACGACGACAGAAGTAGCCTGTTGCTATGGTAAAAAGGAGGGCACAAACATTAGCAAGAGCTAAATGATGGGGGACTGTAAAATGAAGACCGGCCTTTGACAACATGGCCAAAGAGCCAAACATCAAGGGGTCAAATGAGTCCGGAAGAAACTCCGTAATCACCAAGTAAACGGCAAAGAGTTGAATCAATAACGGAATATTGCGATAAAACTCGACGTGAGCAACACCTAAAAAACGAACCAACGGGTGGTCGGAAAGACGCATTAAGCCAACGATTACCCCTAAGACCGTAGCAGTCACAATAGAGACAGCCGCAACGAGAATGGTATTGAGCATCCCAGCCAAGAACATCTGGCCAAAACTGTCATTGGAATTAACTGAAATTAAAGACTCACCGATTTCAAAACTGGATCGATCGCTCAAAAAAGCGAAACCGGAGCGAATATCTCTGGCCTGCAGATTGTCATAGATGTTTTGACCGAATGCGTACAACAAAGCAATCGTCAGTACAAAAATGACGGCCTGCCAAAACCACTCTTTACGACGGCGAGTGGCCTCTCGTGCTCGGAACGATTCGTCCCCAATTAGTGGTTTATTCTTTGAACGTAAATCTATCATCTCTTCGTTCGTTAATGATCAAAATGGCGGCTGCCCAAACACAACCGCCATTTTCTTTAAACGGATTTCAACCTGAAATTAACGGATCGGAGGTGCGTAAAGCAAACCACCCTGCGTCCACAAGTTATTGTTGCCACGCGGCAAACCTAACTTAGAGTTCGGGCCCATGTTAGCCTCAAAGCTTTCGCCATAGTTGCCAACTTGCTTAACGATACGGTAACTCCATTGCTTGTCTAACCCTAACATTTTACCCATATCTTCAGAAGCACCAAGTAAACGTTGGACATCCGGGCGCTTATCTTGAGCACGCTTTTGATCAACATTGGCCTTGGTAATACCCAATTCTTCTGCATTGATTAAGGCAAAAAGAGACCAACGAACGATGGAATACCATTGATCATCACCACGACGAACGGCCGGAGCCAACGGTTCCTTAGAGATCACTTCCGGCAAAATTTCATAATCGGCGGGCTTGGGAGAATTGATTCGAGCGCCAGCCAAGTCACTCATATCCGTCGTATAGGCTTGGCAACGGCCAGAGAAAAAGGCAGCTTGCGTTGCTTCGGTCGTATCAAACACAACGGTCTTAAACTTCATCTTATTGGTGTTGAAGAAGTCGGCCAAACTCTTTTCACTTGAGGTTCCGGATTGCACACAAATCGTTGCACCGTTTAATTGCTTGGCACTCTTAACGTTCAAGCGCTTCGGAACCAAGAAACCTTGACCGTCATAGTAGCTAACGGCGGTAAACAAGGCACCAGTCGTCGTATCACGCGTCATCGTCCAAGACGTATTGCGGGCCAACATATCAATTTCCCCAGCTTGTAAAGCGGAGAAACGTTGCGGGGAACTCAAGGGGACAAACTTCACTTTTTTCGCATCACCCAACGTTGCAGCGGCAACCGCACGGCAAACGTCAACATCTAAGCCCGTCCAATTGCCCTTACTATCGACAGAAGAGAAGCCGGGAGCGGCTGTGTTAACACCGCAAATCAATTGCCCACGTGCTTTGACCGTATCAAGCGTTGAAGATGCGTTGGCTTGCGCGCTGACAGCCAACCCTAATAAAGCAATAGACATCACACTTAACTTGGTTTGCATAGGGAATTCCTCTTTTTGCGAAAAAAATTGAACAAAAATTCCTCGGTACACCAGAAATTCATACCGACAAATTTTTTGGGTTGATTATGATTTTTACATTAACCCCCCTATAAAGACAAGATAAAAGCCGTTATAAAATGTGAAGAAGTAATTCCTTTTACGTAAGTATCTTGAAATATTTTGAGAGAAAGAATCTATAAAAATCAGTTAGATAGTTCAAAAAAGTCGTTATTTTTGCTATACTTAGAGGCTGTATAACTTAAACGTGCTTTTATGTCGAACTATTCGCTTTTTTTTCTACTCGTAGCGTTAATTCTTTCGAGTAGTTTCTTCTCTATCTCAGAAATCTCTTTGGCCGCTGCCAAAAAAATTCGATTAACCACCATGGCCGAAGAAGGCCAATCCAAAGCCTCTCGTGTTTTAACTCTACAAGAACACCCTGGGCATTTTTTCACTGTTGTTCAAATTGGTGTTAACGCTGTTGCGCTTGCCGGCGGTATCGTTGGCGAAAGACTTTTCTCTCCGGCGTTTACTGACTTTGCATTAAATTTCACTGCTAACGGAGCTCTTGCCGATACGTTTGGCTTTTGGTCAAGCTTTATTCTTTCTACAACGGCTTTTATTTTGTTTGCTGACTTGATTCCCAAACGTTTAGCACTCGTGGCTCCTGAACAAATTGCCGTGGCCGTCATCGGTCCGATGTCTTTCTTGATTCGTGCCTTGGCTCCCTTCGTTTGGTTCTTTAACGGCATTGCAAACTTCATTATCCGTCTTTTGGGATTGCCCGAACACGCAAAAGAAAAAATCACCTCTGAAGACATCATCGCCACTGTTGATGCCGGTACCGCAGCCGGTATTATCGCCACGGAAGAACAAACGGCCATCGAAAACATTTTCGAATTGGAAAGTCGTACGGTTCCGAGCTCCATGACGGCTCGCGAAAGCATTGTTTATCTGCTTTTGGACGATACTGAAGAGGAAATTTGCCGCAAGGTGGTTAATACGCCTCACAACCAATACATTGTCTGTAATGAAAATCTTGATAACGTTGTTGGGATTGTGGATTCCAAGGCTTTGTTACGCCGTATTATGAGCGAAAAGGACTTGTCTCTTAAAGAATCCGGTCTGGTTCGCCCTGTGCAAATGGTGCCCGATTCCTTGACTTTGTCTGAAATCCTTGATTGCTTTAAGCGCACGCATTCTGACTTTGCCGTCATCATCAACGAATATGCTCTTGTGGTGGGTATCATCACTTTGAACGATGTCATGAGTACCGTCATGGGTGACTTGGTAAGCACAGAGGAAGAAGCTCAAATTCTCGAACGTGAAGACGGCAGTTGGTTAGTGGACGGCTCCACTGCCATTGACGACTTAGAACGACTCTTGGGCTTTGAAAGTTTGCCAGAAGACTCAACCTATGAAACTGTTGCCGGCTTCATCATGTACATGCTTCGCAAGATTCCGAAACGCACCGACCGCATTACCTATGGTGGCTATCGCTTCGAAGTCATTGACGTTGACAACAATAAGGTTGATCAAATCTTGGTAACTCCTGTCAAACCTGACGTTCCCAAGGAAGTGATGAACGCTTTACCGAACGCCGAGACAAAAGAAACCAAGGAAGCTTCCAACTAACATTTTCTATCGGCAGTTTCAAAAACACCCCAAATTTTCGTTGGGGTGTTTTTTTGTTTTTGACGAATTATTCGGACTTTTTCGCCTTACTGGCCGTCTTTTTGGCTTTGGTTGCAGGTCGCTTCTGGGTAAACTCAAAACCGATTGATCCGTCTTTACCCATCACCAATTGGGCGGAGAATTTGCGCTTCGTACGATTAGAGACAAAGCCCGTTAACTCATCGCTCTTACCTTCGGTCAATATTTTTTGAACCTGTTCGGGATCAATACTTTGTTGCAAAATAATGCGCCCGATTCGGAAGTCACACGTCTTTTCTAAGGTTTTCTCGCAGATGTAACCCTTGGGCGTATTTAATACAGCCGAGCCACACTTAGGACATGTGCCGATTGCTTCAAATTGAGACTTGTCCAACGGTTCGTCAGACTCTTCTTCTTTTTGACCAAAGTCGAATTCCAACTTAAAGTCATCGGTAATTTTCAAAATAGCAGCAAAGGGACGTCCCATCTTGCTGATAAAACCATCCAAGGGGCCAATGGCTCGGTTCTTTAAAAGCTCTTCAACTTCTGCCACTTCAAATGTACGACCACCGGGGTGCTTTGTTAAGCTAAAGTCACATTTCGTGCAAGCAAAACGGCGATAGTTTTCCACAATTTCGGAACCACACTTAGGACAAGGCGTCTTCAGGTGGGCCGGATTCTCAAGCGGAACCGTATCGCCTTCATAGCGCTTGGCGGCATCGACAATGGTCTCGGTCATTTGACGGATATCCTTCATAAAGGTGTCCCGCGTCAATTTCCCTTGCTCGATTTGTGCAAGCTTATATTCCCACTCTCCGGTCAACTCCGGTTCGGATAATTCCGAAACACCCAACCCCTTGAGCAAGACAAAGAGCTGGCGAGCCTTAAATGTCGGTTTAAGATCACGCCCATCACGCACCAAATAGTTTTGTAGTAACAAGCCTTCGATGATAGCGGCACGTGTTGCCGGCGTTCCAAGACCTTTACCGGCCATGGCTTCGCGCAAACCTTCTTCTTCAACAAGTTTGCCTGCACCTTCCATGGCTGACAAAAGCGTGGCTTCAGTGTAGCGCGGAGGAGCTTTGGTGGCCTTTTCTTCAGCTTGAGCAGAGACAACGGCAACCTTCTCACCCTTTTCAACCGGCACTAAGGTTTCACTCTTTTCGACATCTCGCCCATAAACCGACAACCAACCGGCTTTGACCAAAACCTTACCTTCAGTTTTGAGTTTTTCCTTACCGACAGTGGTGATTCGAGTCGTTACGTCATACTCAGCCGCCGGATAAAACACGGCCATGAAGCGCTTAACCACCAAGTCATAGATTTTTTCTTCAACCTCTGACAATTTCTTCGGCTGTTGAGAGGTCGGAATGATGGCAAAGTGATCCGAAATCTTGGAGTTATCAAAAACTCGCTTCGTCGGTTTGACCCAATGATTTTGAAGGATTTGGTCTGCACCACTGAAATAGCGATTCGTCTCTTTGAGTGCTTCAAGCGTTGAAACCACGGTCGATGCATAGTCTTCTGGCAAAGCACGTGCGTCCGTTCTCGGGTACGTCAACACTTTGTGTTTTTCATACAAGGCTTGAGCGGCTGCCAATGTCGTTTTAGCGGAAAAGCCGAAACGATTATTAGCCTCTCTTTGCAAACTGGTTAAGTCAAAAAGAAGCGGAGATAGTTGCGTTGTACGCTTTGCCGTTTCTTCAACGGTTGCGTCTTGTCCGTTAAGACGATCGCATAAGGCCAATGCCTCTTTTTTATCCCAAATGCGCTCGGCCTTCAAATGAGGATGATCTTCGCTTTTCTTAAAAGTCGGATCAAACCATTGAGCTTGGTATTGACCGGCCTTTGCCTTAACATCGGCGAGCACTTCCCAATACTTTTGGCTTACAAAAGAAGCAATTTTTTCTTCTCTTTCAACCACGATTGCCAAAGTCGGTGTTTGGACTCGACCGACCGTTGTCAAGAAAAAGCCCCCATCCTTGCTATTGAACGCCGTCATGGCGCGAGTGCCATTAATCCCAACCAACCAGTCCGCCTCCGAGCGAGAACGAGCAGCATCTGACAAATTTTGCATTTCAGCATCGCTTCTCAAATTCTTGAAGGCTTGGACAATAGAGGCCGGTGTCATAGATTGCAACCAAAGACGTTGGATCGGCTTTTTGCATTTAGCGGCTTGCATGATGTAGCGGAAAATCAATTCCCCTTCGCGCCCAGCGTCACATGCATTGATCACGCCGACAATGTCGGTGCGCTTAAGTAAACGTTTTAAAACTTTTAATTTATCCTCTGTCTTTTTAATCGGCTTTAAATCAAAAGACGGCGGAATCATCGGTAAGTGCGTAAACGTCCACTTACCTCTTTTAACATCGTATTTTTCAGGAACGGTCAATTCCAACAAATGACCGACCGCCGAGCTGACCACATATTGGTCACTCTCGAAAAAATCCTTCTCACGTTGCATGCCACCTAAGGCCTTTGCAATATCCGACGCAACGGAAGGTTTTTCAGCAATAACGAGCAACTTTTCACTCATGACAAAATCCTAATTCTGCAATGTCTCAACAAAATGCTATTTTTAGAGTAGCAACAAATGGGGGTACTTTTGCAAATTTTCTT